>NZ_JAUBQR010000059.1:0-31102 GCF_036701385.1 Microcoleus sp. Pol12B4
GTTACGGGTTTAACGGAAGTAGAAAAAGCCACGCTCAAAGCTTTAGGGGCTGTGGAAAATTAATCATCAAAAAGGAGAAACTATGCAGTCAGCAATACGGATTAGAACCAAAGTTCTTGCAGGAAATAAATTTGAAATTCAACTGCCGCCTGGATCTGTGGGCGAAGAGGTTGAAGTTTTTGCGATCGTACCAGAAAAGCCTCAAGGGGGGCGGCGCAAGGTGTTGGAATTGCTTACAGAAATCCGCAGCCGTCATGTTTCCAGAACAGTTGAAGAAATTGACGGGGAACTAGAAGCAGAAAGAAACTCATGGGATAACTAAACCTACCATCCTCTGCTACAATTTACTTGGATACACAAGTCATTATTTACACCGTTGAAGCTAACCCGAATTACTATTCGCTTTGGATAGATCCGAAAACCTGTTCAACAGTTAGATTTAGTTCGGGAAAAGCAGAGGATAAAATTCGATCGCCCTTTCGGAACAGGCTAACCTGATACTCCCCATCAACCAACTGGTAAACTGAGATAGTCGGTTGTTTCGGATTACCAATGAAACGTTTGCCGCCCAAAGCAGCATAATCCACCACCCAATATTCCGGGATACCCAATCTTTCATAATCAGCCACTTTAACCAGGTAATCATCTTGCCAGTTGGTGCTAACTACCTCCACCGCAAGTTTAACAGAATCACCTTGCGTAATAATCGACGATTTTTTCCAAAGTGGCTCCGAAATCAAGGCAGGCTTGTCTAATATTATGATGTCTGGCTGAAACCCTGTAGTCGCTGCTGGAGGTCTGACGAAATAGATTGATGGTGTTATATAAGGAAGATTTAGGCGATCGATTTCTACGTTAATTTTGCGGATGAGAAAACTTGTAACTTCCTCATGGTCTCCGTTTGGATTCTTCTCAACTATCACTCCATTTCGTAGCTCGAAACGTCCTTTGCCATCGGGATACCACTCTAGGAATTCTTCAAATGTTAGTAGTTTGGCTGTGGTTTGAATCATGTTGGCACTGCCTGTTCTTTTTAACTGGAATCAGTAAATATCCAGTTGGATAATTTATTGTATCATTCTTCATAGGACTGACGCACGGGTAGTCAGAAACCGGGTTTTTTACGAGCATACTTGGTTGAGGCCAGCAGATTCGGCCAAAAACCCGGTTTCTTGTCGAAGCGCGCGCCGGTAGTCAGAAACCGGTTTTTTTACGAGCATACTTGGTTGAGGCCAGCAGAAACGGCTAAAAACCCGGTTTCTAACGTAGCCTACTGACTAAACTGTTGAGCGTAGTAGCCAGCATAGCGATCGCCCTTTTCCAGCAACTCCTCGTGCGTCCCAGATTCGACAATTCTGCCTTTTTCCAAAACTAAAATACGATCGGCTCTCCGCACAGTAGCCAAGCGGTGCGCGATAATAAACACAGTGCGATCGCGCATCAATCTTTCCAGCGCTTCTTGCACTAAACTTTCGGATTCCGAATCCAGCGCCGATGTCGCTTCATCCAAAATCAATATTCTCGGGTCGAGCAAAACTGCACGGGCGATCGCAATTCTTTGTTTTTGGCCACCAGATAAATTTACACCCCTTTCTCCTACCCAAGTTTGATAACCGTCGGGAAACTCACTAATGAATTGATGAGCGTTGGCAATCTCCGCAGCTTTTTGAACGTCTTTCAGTTCATAATAAGATTGACCGAAAGCGATATTTTGAGCAATTGTACCCGAAAATAAAATCGTTTCTTGCGGTACAATTCCGATTTGCCGCCGCAGAGTATTTAAGGTGACATCTTGAATATCAATACCGTCAATTAAAATCTGTCCCGCTTGCGGATCGTAAAATCTGGGTAACAAGTTTACTAAAGTAGTTTTACCTGCACCCGATGCGCCCACGAGAGCAATCATTTCTCCGGGAAGCACTAACAAACTCATGTTTTGCAGGATGGGTGTCTCTGAGTTATAGGCAAAATTAATGTTGCGGTATTCGACTTTTCCCGTAACATGGGGAAGTTCAATTGCACCAGGTTTTTCGACTACAGCGGGTTCAATTGCTAATAATTCAAAAATGCGATCGCTAGAAGCTTCTCCCTGCTTAAAATCCCCGTAATTAGCAGTTGTGATAGCGATCGGATCGATTAAAAGTGCCACCCCTGCGATATAACTTATAAATTGAGTACCTGTGAGATTTCCTTGAGAAATTTGCCAACCTCCCAGAAAAAAGAGCAAAATCACGCTCATCGCTTCCAGAAAGCCAACTACAACGAACTGAAGTGCTTTTACTCTTTCTGACAAATACTTAGCGCGGCGGTTTTGTTCTGCTTCTTCTGCAAAGCGGGCAATTTCGTAGTCTTCAGCCACAAATGCTTTGATTAAACGAATGCCGCTGAATACTTCTGTCAGCAAAGCGGATAAATCAGAGATGCGATTTTGGCTTTGTCGCGAGTAACTCAGCAATCTCTCTCCAAACCAACCAATTAAGATAGCCATCAGCGGTGCAATAATTAATGCACCCAAGGTTAATTGCCAGTTGAGATAAATCATATATCCCAGGACGGCAATTAGCTGCAAAATACAAGGAATAAACTGATGAAAAAATTTATTTACGACTTCGCCAATGCGGTCAATATCTTCGGTGAGGCGGTAGGATAAGTCTCCGGTTTTAGCAGTTTCAAAGTAGCCGAGATTGAGTTTTTGCAGGTGGGAGTAGACTTTTTTGCGGATTTCTAAAGCAATAGTCAAAGCTGCTTTCGCCATCAGCGTATCTTGACCGTATTGGGCTGTACCGCGAAGTAGAAATATAATGGCGCTGAGTGCAGCAATTTGAGCGAACCCTTGTAAATCTCCTTTACCTATAAATTTGGCTGTTTCGCCAACCAGCCACGCTATAATCGGCCAAAATACGGTAAATACTACGGTACAAGCTAATGCTTTACCGATGGTTTGTTTTTGGGGACGGAGGTAGGGTAAGATTTGCCAGTATGTCGATCGAGTTTTCAAGATATTTTACCTCTGCAAGTTCTGTTTTTACAGATATCTGAGCCAAAATATGATATCAGCGATCGGGTAAATATCAACAATCATTCTTCACCGAAAGCATCCGGGATAGAAAGCCCACGGATTCATCCCTGGGGTTCATTGTCCAATTCTTCAATCTAAAATCTAAAATCATTCTTGACCGTCGGCATGAGTAGCCTGTACCTTAGCCCCCGCGACAACTTCGCCCCGAAAGGCGGCTGACTGTCCTGGTGCAAGAGTAACTGGTTTAGCGTAGATAAATCCGTTGTCAATTAAATTCCCTGACTCGTCCAAAACTTCATAATTGACTTTGACATTCTTGATTATTTTGCAACCTTGATTAAGGACTTGACCGCTGAAAAAGTTGCCGTCATAATTAGTCGTTTTAATTGACACTTTCTCAGCGATGTTGGAACCGGAAATGCAAGTTTGGGAAGTTCCTAAAGATGGCTGTTTCTCGCATAACTTGCCCAAGTCTACTGTTTTGCCGTCGGGGGTTTTCATGTAGCAAAACGGCTCGTCAATTTCGGAGTTTTGGGCAAGTGTATTTGTAGAGCATGCAATCAAAGGGCGAGTTGATATCGAGGACATTAGCCAAATCGATAAAGCTCCTGTTAAAGGTAAATAAACCATGTTTTTTCTGCTTTTTATGAAATAAATCCTACAAGATAATGCAGCTAAAATTTAGGCTAGCATATTTATATGTATGGCGCGTCGCGCTCACGCTGCATTGTGCTATGATAAAACATCAAACTTGAGAAAGTAAAGTAAAGTCATGGTCGTTACTCAAGATAACCCAGGACAAAAAACGTTAGAACTGATCGTAACGTGGGAGAAGTTGCCAGACGACTTCCAATTAGAAGAAAAACCAGTGGAGAATACAGGTCAACCGCTAATTGCTGGAGCACTGCGAGAAATCTTAGAATTGAGAGGATTTATCGGGCCACAAATGCTGATAGCCAGCAATTTTGGGATTTGCGCTACCGTCAACGGCGAGTTAGTAATCAAAGCACCAGATTGGGTTTATGTACCGTCGGTACTGCCCGCCGAATCGAGAAGAGACCGCAAAAGTTATACCCCAAACTTGGAAGGAGAAATTCCCACTATTGTCATGGAATTCTTGTCCGAAACAGACGGGGGTGAATATTCTGTCAAACGTACTTTTCCTCCGGGAAAGTGGTTTTTTTACGAACAAATTCTGCAAGTACCAACATACATCATTTTTGACCCAGAAACTGGCTTACTGGAAGTATATCGCTTGCAAAATGGCAAATACGAATTAGAATTTCCTGACGCGGAAGGTCGCCACTGGATGGCAGATATTGGTTTGTATTTAGGAACGTGGCGAGGGGAGAAAGAACAGCGTTCAGGCTATTGGTTGCGCTGGTGGGATGAAGCAGGAAATCTGCTTTTATGGGGTGTAGAACAGTTAGCAGCAGAACGTGAACGGGCCGATCGCGAACGTGAACGGGCCGAACGACTGGCTGAATATTTGCGCGATCGGGGAATTAACCCGGACGAGATTATTTGATAAGTTGTACGCCATACTTGTAGGGTGCGCAATGCGCACCTTACGAGATTATCTAATACTCGGCTTTCTATTGCCAAGATTCCGCGCTCCGGGAATTTTCCGGCTGGGACGGCGATTGTTCAAACTGCTCGCAGTTCTAACATTCAAAGCATCAACAGAAGGTATCAAACCCAAGTCTTGCAAAATTTCAACAGCCGCCCTTTGTCCAGTTTCGCAACCGCCTTCCATGTAACCTTGATTTTCCAGCGAAGTGTGTTCCCCGGCAAAATATAAATTGCCAACTCGTTCGCCTTCAACGCCGTACATTTGCGTCCACTGTCCGACTAAATAGCAGGCATAAGAACCTTTAGAAAAGCGTTCTCCCGGCCAATAAGCTCGCACAGCTTTGCCCGATCGCAAATTTCTCACTCCAGGAAAAACTCTTTCAAATTGGTTCAAAAATCTTTGTGCTTGGGCTTCTGGAGTTCCGGCACCGATCGACAAACCCTGCTTTCCTCCTGTAAAATTAGTAACTAAACCGTTAGGAGTAGGGACAAAAGGCGTAGCTTCCCAGGTATTCTGGAATCCTAAATCGCTATAAACAGAAGCAGTCGATTGATAAAGTTCCCGCCAAATTCGGCTGCGGTAGCCAGTAATCAGCTTAGAATTAGTGCCGTAACCCAATTGCTCGATCGCCCTACGCTTTGGTTGGGGCAAAGGTACATTAATTTTAACGTTTCGCAGAGTGCTGAACGGCAAAGTTAACAAAACTCGCTCGTAAGTGCGCTCGAACGCGCTTTGTCCCGATCGCAAATTTACCCGATAGCGGCCATCCGGCAAAAGAGTAATCGCTTCCAAAACCGTCCCTGCCTCGATCGAACCAGACAATTGACCCGCCAAACGGTTGATAATTTGACTATTACCCCCGTCAATTTGATAACGCTCATCGCTGTTGCCGTACAATTCAAAACTGCCCGCTTCAGAACCGATTAAAAACAGCAGATTTAACGCCGACTGTTCTTCAGGATCTCGACCGTATTCAGTCGTGTAAGCAATACGGAGTAACTGCCGGACAATCGTGCTAGTCTCAGCTTGGTCTACATATTCAGCGAGCGAAAGATTGTCCAATCTTTCCGCTGCTTCTGTAAAATCTTGATAGCTAATTTCATCGCCAACCGCCTGCAAATCAGCACTAATTTTACTTGCTAGCGGTGCAAAATCTGCGATTATTTGCTCAAGAGAAAAGCGGCGCCCTTGAAAGAAAAAAGTATCCTTCACCAGTCCGCGCTGCACCTCAGCTAAGTCGATCGCCTGCAAACCCAATTCCGTCGCCAGCGAGATTAAATTAGTATGACCGGTGTCAATAAATTCTCCCCCCAAATCCGCCGGAATTAGCGTTCCAGCCACCTTGGGAATAGTGCGTATCCGCCCCCCTACGCGGTTCGTTGCCTCGATTATATCGGCGCGCACGCCCGCTTGGCGCAAGCGATAAGCCGCCGTCAAACCCGCAATTCCAGCACCCACAACCAAAATCGGCGATCGTCCGCCCTGTTGAGCAAAAGCTCCCCCTCCCTCCCTGGTAAAAGTCGCAGCAGCGACAGCCCCCGCAGCAGCTAAGCCCCCGTGCAGCAAGCGGCGCCGAGATATGGGAGAATTGGGAATGCCAGCCGTCAGCATCCCCAGCAGTTCATCAGCCGGAATGCCCGTTTCCCTTGATTTCTGAGCAATACTTGCAGCGTGGCGCAGCATTGCCATCAGTCCAGATTTAGCCATAATTAAGACATCCTCACAAAACAAAACTTTGATGTAAACTGGATTCTCGATCGTGCAATTTCCAGACTAAAGTCCAGAGAGATTTTTTTAATAATGCTAACCCTCAGAACACTGTTCGACAGCAAATTTTATCTCGAAAACAACCCTGATGTCGCCGTAGCAGTTGCCAGAGGCACGGTATCGAGTCCCTTCGATCACTACCGAAAAATTGGCAAATTTGAAAATCGCGACCCGAATGCCCTGTTCGACGCCAGCTATTATTTAGACACCAATACAGATGTAGCGGTATCAGCCAAACTCAATGGCTTTTCAGCAGCCGATCACTTTATTAGATTCGGTCAATTTGAAGTTCGCAACCCCAACCCATTCTTCGACGTTAATTTTTATCTAACAAGCAACCCAGACGTGCAGACAGCAGTCCAAACAAATCAATTTACCCCATTTGAACACTACTTCAAAGCAGGTCAATTAGAAAACCGCAAAGCCAGCGTTTTCTTCGACCCCAGCTTTTATCTAGAAAAATACCCGCTGGTAGCAGCAGCAGTCAATAGCGGCGCAGTTAAAAGTGCGATCGACCATTACATTCAATTCGGTCAACAAGAAGGACTATTGAGCACTCTCCCCGATCCCGCAGACAATTTGAACGCAGCAAAAAGCCTGGGCATTCTGACAGAAATTCAAACTGCGAGCGATTTTGTGGGATCTGCTGAACCAGCCGACATTTACAGTTTCATCCTCAATACTCCCAGCCTTTTCAGTGTAACTGTAGACGGTTTGAGTGCAGATGTTGATGTAGAATTAATTCAGGATCTCAACGGTAACGGCGCCGTTGGATTAGACGATCTTATTGCTTCGTCTAACAATTTAGGCACGTCTTCAGAAACAATTGTCAGCAATGGGCTTTTACCTGCAGGGACTTATTTCGTCCGCGTTTCTCAATTTCAAGGCGATACCAATTATGACTTGAGATTGCTTTCCGCTCCTTCTCCCACACCGCTTGTATGACAGGATTGTCTACAGTCGAAGGCAGCCAAAATTGGAAGGCAGAAGGCAGAAGGCAGAATTAAAGAAAAACATATAATTCAATAATTCTGCTGTTTGGTCAGTTAGATGTTGTCCGGTTAATTGCTTCTAATATAATAGTTTGTCGTCAGCTTTTTAAGAGAAGAGAGGACTGAATTCCTCACTACAAACTTAATTATACTTTGTTGACCGGACTTGAGATTTAAAAAAACAATTCTCTCTTCATTCTTCCCTCTTCCCTGGGGCCGCTCTTTCACTTATTAGTTTCTTACCCCCTGGGAGAGGGCAAAGATTGAACAGGTGCCGGGGGCCAATTAGAGCGACTTCTGGTTAGAGTAGTAGACACCAAAGCATAGCCCAAAACAGCGGGAAGCACGATCGCACTTAGAAACACAATCACCGCAGCCCAACTCATCGCATTCGAGATCGGGCCGTAATGAGTGCGGTAAGGGTCAAAGGTGGGTAAATTAGGCCTAGGGGCGTCCCGCAGCGCGATCGGACGTTTGAACCGCACTCGCCTGTCGTCGAGCTTTTCGAGCAAAGTCCAGCCAACTTCCGCCTCTTCTCGGCACAGTTTGTGAAAAATCGCAGGGTTGCGAAACAAATCGTTGCTAGCCCGCACAATCTTGTACTCCCAAACCGTCAAATCAACAGCATTAGGAGTAGGTGGAGGATTGCCATTAGAGGGCGCATTTTCAGGCGCATTAAAATTATCTTCTTGAGATTCGTACCGAGTCAAAACTTCCTCCTCCTCGTTGTATTTTTGCCACATAGCCAATTGCTCGCGGCTCACCAATACACCCGCGAGCGCCGCCTCCAAGCCGAGACTGCCAACCATCAAACTCCAAATCAGAATTTCAACCATAAAAGGAGTTAAAAGTTAAAAGTTAAAAATCAAAAACTAAAAAGACTCGCTTTTAACTTTCAATCTTTAATTTTCAAATAGCCTTCCACCAGACAATCTGGACCCACCGGGCGCCAAGAAACCCGCTCTAAAGTCAAAGCATCAGTCATTGCGGAAAACCCCAAATCTCCCACAGGAGTTGGAGACCCTTGACCGCCGACAATTTTAGGAGCAATAAAAGCCATAATTTTTTGAACTGCACCCTCAGCAATTGCCCTCGCCGCCAAAGTGCCGCCACACTCCCAGAGTACAGAAAGAAAAGATCGATCGTACAAATAAGCCATAACATTAGTCGGTGTCAGCGGCGAGAGTTCCACAACTTCCACCCCTTTTGCGATCAAAAATTCCTGAAATTCCGGGTTAACCCCAGGCTCAGTCAGCACCAAAGTAGCCGCCACAGAGGTTTCCCACAACCAAGCCGACTTTGGCAAATCCAGAGTGCGGCTCATCACCACCCGCAGGGGATTATTCCTATCAGGCTGGTGACTCGTCAGTAGGGGATTGTCCAGACGCACCGTATTTCCCCCAACAATCACAGCATCGCAGCCGACGCGCACCCGGTGTACCTCGCTTCGAGCCTCCTGGCCTGTCACCCAAGCGCTGTGGCCGCTACTGGTAGCAATTTTACCGTCCAAAGTCATTGCATATTTCAAAATTCCCAAAGGCCGGCGGTATAAAATTCGGTGAACGAAAGCCTCGTTGAGTTTTTGGCAAGCTTCTCCTTCCACTCCCGCCACCACTTCAATCCCAGCCTCTCGCAACCGAGCTAGGCCAGTTCCAGCTACCAAAGGATTCGGATCGACCATGCCAGCCACTACTTTTGCCACCTTGGCCTTAACTAAAGCTTCCGAACACGGAGGAGTCCGGCCGTAGTGGTTGCAGGGTTCCAGGTTCACGTAGACAGTCGCTCCTTCTGCGAGTTCCCCCGCTTCCCGGAGCGCAAAAACTTCGGCGTGAGGTTGACCGGCACCGGGATGAAACCCTTCGCCGACAATCTTGCCGTCTCGGACAATTACAGAACCGACAAGCGGGTTGGGTGCGGTTTTGCCCAGAGCACGGCGAGCCAATTCTATGCAGCGGCGCATCATGGCTCGATCGAACTCTTGAACTTCACTGTTTTCCAGTTGTTTTGTACCTTGCTGCTGTCCGTTAGCTAAGCTGGCGATCGCTTTAGCGTCCGCCGGAAAAGTTTCCATGAGATTTTGGTATGATATCTATCCCTGAGTGTACTGACTTTGATGCTAATTTTGGCTGCGAACCGACGATAAATTGCTGCTGGGGCAAACTGTACGTTACCACTGAGATATTGCACCATTCTCAATTAGCCTTTTATGAACAGGCAAGATGCCTGTTCCACAAGAAAATTTATCTTTTGTGGAACAGGCCGGAAAGCCTGTTGCTGACAATGGTGCACCATGTGAGTTACCAGGAGCGAAGGGTTTAGGGCGATCGACCCCGCACCCCCGATCGAATAGCTTTAACATTAAGAAAGAATAGCAGGCGCTTGAAAAAACAATGAGTCAGGACATGAAGCGGGAATTTGCCAGCCGCGACGAATTAATTGCCTACGTGCGTGAACAGTTCCCCGAAGCCGCCGGCCGGGACAGCAGCGTACCCCCAACCCCCGGCGGGCGGAAAGCAGCCGAGACAGCCCTGCAACAAATTGACCCCAGCAAATACGGCTCAACCCGCAATTTCCTCAACGGTGCGGTAACGCGCTTGTCGCCCTATTTGCGCTACGGGGTTTTGAGTCTGGCGGAAGTCCGGGATGCCGTGCTGGAGAAGGTGCGGCATCGAGAAGAGGCCGTAAAACTTGTCAACGAGTTGGGGTGGCGGGATTATTGGCAGCGACTGTACGCGGAATTGGGCAACGGGATTTGGCAAGACCGGGAACCTTACAAAACTGGCTACACTGCTAAAGATTACAGCGAAACTCTGCCGGAGGATGTCATCGAGGCATCGACTGGTTTGGTTTGCATCGACAGTTTCAGCCGCGAGTTGCGAGAAACTGGTTATTTGCACAATCACCAGCGGATGTGGACTGCCGCTTATCTCGTACACTGGCGCCGAGTGCGCTGGCAAGCCGGAGCTCGCTGGTTTTTGCAACATTTGCTAGATGGAGATCCGGCGAGCAACAATCTTTCTTGGCAGTGGGTAGCAAGCACTTTTAGCCACAAACCTTATTTTTTTAATCGGGAAAATTTGGAGCGTTACACTAAGGCGGTTTATTGTCGCGATTGTCCTTTTTATGGGCAATGCGATTTTGAGGGAACTTACGAATATTTGGAAGGGCAGTTGTTTCCTCATGGAGAAAAGGTCGATCGTAGCGGCGGTTCTAAAAGTTGGAACCGCCCTCAAAAAGGTCGCAGAAATTAAAAATTTATTGGTTGACTGTTGTCTGTTGACGGTTAACTGTTGTCATTAGTTACCAAATACCAATTCCCGATGCCCAATTCCCAATTCCCAATTCCCAATTCCCAATTTATGAACAATCCGATTATTTGGCTGCACGGCGACTGTTTGAGTCCTGAAGGTCCGGCTTTTCAAGCGCATCCAGAGGCACCAGCCATCTGGGTTTGGGATGATGCGCTGATTGATGAATGGCAGTTGAGTCTTAAACGAATGGTGTTTATTTACGAATGTTTGCTAGAGTTGCCGGTAGTTATTCGGCGGGGCAATGTGGCTGCAGAAGTTATCGCTTTTGCGATCGAATCCGGCGCGAATCAAGTGGTAACTGCGGAAAGTCCCAGTCCTCGGTTTCAGGATATTTGCCAGGAAATTAAGCGATCGCACCCTGTAGAAGTTTTGCCACCCGATCCCTTTGTCCGCTACGATGGTTACATTGATTTGAAGCGTTTTTCTCGCTATTGGCGCGTCGCTGAAAAATATGTTTTCTAATTGGGAATTAGGACTTGGTAACTAGAAATTGGTAACTGACAATTGGTAACTGGGAATTACTGTTAAATCCATTAAGTCCTATACACTGTTCGTTGCCAAACTTCAACTCCCCTTCAAACGCTCCAACAGCCATTGAAATCTCGATTCAGCCAAATCGGGATTTTCGACGTTTTCCGGGATAGCGCCCTCGTCGTCGGGTTCTTGATATATTAAACCATCACTATCATCGCCAAAACGTTTGACTGTACCCCGCAGTCTCGACGACAGAAATTTGGTAATCGCCCGATAAAACCGCAGGGAAAAAAGCACGTCTTGCTCTAG
The DNA here is from genome assembly GCF_036701385.1 of Microcoleus sp. Pol12B4. Taxonomy (NCBI): domain Bacteria; kingdom Bacillati; phylum Cyanobacteriota; class Cyanophyceae; order Oscillatoriales; family Microcoleaceae; genus Microcoleus; species Microcoleus sp. Pol12B4. The sequence continues at coordinate 11,446 of NZ_JAUBQR010000059.1, forward strand.
TTTTTCAGTTAGCAGCCGCCGGGGAATTGACAGGATGAGGCACTCTTCAATTGCCGTGACGCTAGCAGAAGGAAGCCTCCCGTCTACAAAAGACATTTCGCCCAAAACTTCCCCGGAAATAATTTTTCCAATTTCTTTGTCGCCTAAAGATGATACAGCAACGCTCAAAGTTCCCTCCAGAACTATGTACAGGGCGTCTAAGGGCTTACCTTCGGCGATCAGAGTTGTGCCGGGGAGGACTTGGGTGCGGGTGCCGTTGGCGAGCATCCAATCGATGTCGCGATCGCTTAATTCGCCTAATATCACTAGAACTTTGCTCATAAAGTCAGGTTGAGATGAGATAATTTGTATTTTTTTACTTGTTTAGTTGCGTGCTGTTGTGAGATGGTCAGACCCTGAGCGAAAGCGAAGGCTAAACTTTACAAAGAGAACACTAAATTTTACACAATTTTCATAAAATTAAGTAATTTTGACACGATCGACCGACAAATATTTCTCGGATCGGTGGTATTATTCTACATTAATTGTCATCGACTGTGCAGCAGCCGATCGCGTTGTATTAACTGCACTTGCTGTGGACGGCGGGGCTGCCAAAACTGTTTTGAAAGCTTTTTGTCTCTTGGTTTCGAGGCGGTGCGCCCTCAAAAACCGGATTTTTCCGGCGTCGCTGCGAGTGCAGCGCCCCCAAGTACAGAATTGTAGAATGCAAGCGAGACGCGCGATCGAACCCTCAATTAAACAGGATTAAGGGTGAAATCATCCCTAGGATTGATTTTTAGCCGATCGATCTGTAAATTAAAATTAGCCTCTAAACCCACCGTCAGTTCTTGAATCTAATCAGCTTGAGAGTTGACTATTCAACGGTAAAATGGCAATCTAGGAACAACACAACTCATATTTGTGTCTTTTTTTAGCAAAGCTCTCGACGGTCGCCCTCAAACACTTACACTTTTAACACACCCTTCATTGAGGAGTTTCTATGAATAGTCTATTTTCCAAGTCTACTTTTGCGTTAATAAATCTTGCAGCTTTAGCTGTTTGTTGCACTACCATGTCAGCGAAAGCTGAAACTGGCAACTTGCCCGATGTCGCTACAACTGCAACAATCGCAGCTCAAAATATTGACCAAACTTCTGAGCCTGCGGCAACTTCAGCAGTTAAACCCGACGCAGAAACAACCGTTAGTAATAAAAAAATTGATTCTATCAGTTGGAGCGAACTAACAGAAGCAGCGGAGCCAGCAGCCTCCGAACCGTCAGCCAACTTGCAAGTATCTATTGCTGCACCAGAAAAATTGGAAGCAGCAACATCTGAAATTGCTGAGACTGAAACTGCGCCAAATACCTCCATTGCTGCTGAGACTGAAAAGTCGGAAGAAACCGCTATTATTGCTGATAATGGTGTCAAAGTGGAGTCAACAGTCGAGACTGCCAAAAAGAGCGATCGACCTACCTCAATTGTTGCCGATACCAATAATTTGGAAGTAACAGCAACGAAGCAAGAAAAAGAAGTCAAAACAGCACAAGAATTGTTGAGCAATCCTGTCAGCACTTCTGCATCAGCTTTGACAAACCAACCGAAAGTTGCTGAAAAACCGGCACCTGCCTCAGAAGCAACTGAAAAAGTGGCTCAAGGAACTCAAATCCGACCAGGCCGAGCAACCCGTTCTGGACCAAGCTACATCGGCATTGGTGGCAATCTAGGTTTTGGCGGAGATACAGCATTAGGCGACGGTTCATTTGCGATTATTAGCAAAATCGGTTTGACGAACAATTTGTCGGTGAGACCGAGTGTTTTGTTCCGCGACAACTTAACTGTTCTAGTTCCCGTTACCTTCGATTTTGTATCACAAGAAACCGTCGAAGTCAGCGAGGATTTTGTGATTACTGCGGCTCCTTATGCAGGTGCTGGCGTGATAGTTTCTACCGGCGATGACGGTCATTTTGGCTTCCTGATTTCGGGCGGTGTAGATGTGCCGCTGTCGAGCAATTTTACAGCAACAGCAGGACTAAATATTGGTTTTGTTGACGGAGCTGAAGTGGGATTGTTAGTCGGTGTCGGCTATACGTTCCCGAATATTGCCAGATAGTGTTGCTGTTTGAGCAAACGCAGGACAAATAAATAGGCGCGGGGTTGGCTGTAGCAATACAGTCAACCCTTTTTGATGATGGAAAATCTGCCAATTGGATTGATGTAGGGTGCGCCACAAGCAGAGAGCGCCGAGATTGATTCTTGTGAAAGATATAATGATGGTTGGATCGATCGGAGATGTTGCGTCATTTTTGTCAAGAACGGGCATCTTGCCCATTCCACAAACAGTAAATTTTCTTGTGGGGTAGGCAGGAGATGCCGCCCAAAAAAGGATTATTGAGAATGGTGCAACATATGAGAGCGATCGCACTTTCTCACAAACCACCCGAAAAAACCGTGACTAAAACAGAAATATTAGCAGCACTCAAAAATCTGACAGCAGAAGAACGCCTAGAAATCATGGAAACAGCTTCGCGGATGATGCGCGAAGAAATAGAAGAAAAAGCCCAGCGCAAAGCTGAGCGAAAGCAGAAACTCAGAGCAGCAGCAGAAGCAGCAGTCCAAGATTATATGCCCGGAGGTGCTTTACATGATTTGTGGTCGGCTGACAGCGAACCATATTTTGAATCCGAGGAAGAATACCTTAACGCAGGGATAAAAACTAATGCGTAGAGGTGAAATCTGGCTGGTTGCCCTTGAACCTACTGTGGGCGCGGAAATCCGCAAAACCCGTCCGGTAGTAATTGTCAGTGATGAAACGGTTGGAATTTTGCTGCTTGAAGTTATTGTTCCCATCACTGAGTGGAAAGAGCGATACACCGAGAGAAATTGGATGGTTCGACTAGAACCGAGTGGCCAAAATGGCTTGACTAAAGTCTCCGCCGCCGACGCTTTTCAAGTCCGTTCCGTCTCGCAACAAAGATTTGTCCGACAACTCGGAACCCTGTCTGAGACAATTATGGAAGAAATTGCATAAACACTGATAATTGTTCTGGATCTGGATTGAATAACTAGGCAACAGCGTACAAATAGTGTTATTTATAGATAGATTGTATGGCGCGATGGCCTAAATGATTCCTATACAACTTACACTCAAAAATTTTCTCAGCTATCGCGAAGCTGCTTTAGACTTTCGCGGCCTGCACACCGCTTGCATTTGCGGGCCTAACGGTGCTGGCAAATCCTCCCTCTTAGAAGCCATATCCTGGGCACTTTGGGGCTGTTGTCGCAGCGATACGGAAGACGATATCATCCATATAGGCGAAACTGATGTGCGCGTTGATTTCACTTTCTCCACCGGCGGCCAAATCTATCGCGTGATTCGCAACCGCAGGCGCGGACAATCGGGAAGTTTGGAATTTCAAGTAGCAATAAACCCCCCCTTCCTTGGTAAAGAGAACCCAGAAGAAGTGAATTCTTCTGGCCCCCAAGGTAAGGGGGGGACGGGGGGCGTGAATTTTCGCACGCTCACAGACAAAGGTCTGAGAACAACTCAGCAAAAAATCCTCGAACATATCAAACTTGATTACGATACTTTCATCAACTCGGCGTATTTGCGGCAGGGGCGAGCTGATGAATTTATGCTCAAAAAACCGATCGAACGCAAACAAGTTTTAGCCAACCTGCTCAAACTCGACTCCTACGATACTTTATCCGACCAAGCCAAAGATACGTCCAAACAGTTTAAAGCTCAAGTCGAAGTGCTCAAACAGAGTTTGCAAACCGTACAAGAGCAACTGCAACAAAAAGAGGCGATCGCCTCCGAACAAACTCAATTGCAGCAAGCAACCGATTTGCTTCAGCAGCAGCAACAAGCCGACACAACCGAGTTACAGCAACTGCAACTCCAGCACCACAACCGCCAAACTTGGCAAAAACTCCTCGCCGGCCACCAGCAACAGCACTACAATATCACTCAAGAATGCCGCCGCTTGCAGCAGGAACTCAGCGCAGCCAAACAACAGCAAAATGAGCTACAAGCCCTCCTAGGACAAGAAAATGAAATAACAGCAGGCATCGCGTATTTCCACAGCTTGCAAGCCACAGAAGAGACTCTGGCTGGCAAATTCAAAGCTAACCAACGAGCTCAAAATCAGCGCCAGCAATTGCAAGAACAGCAGCGGCAAGAACTGAGCTTTTTGCAAAGCAAAATTCAGCAGTTGCAAGCTCAATTAGAGGTTTTAGAACAAGATGAAAAAGATGTTCTGGAAATTCTCAAACAGCAGCCGGAGGTTGACAAAGGACTCGCACAGTTGCAAGCAGTTCGATCGCGCCTCAACGAACTAGAGCAACTGCAACTACAAGTTTCGCCGCTGCTACAACAGCAGCAGCAAAAGCAACAAAAGCTCGATCGCGCCCGCGCCGGTTTAACGGCCCGCTTAGACGAAATCAACCGACAGGTGCAAGTTCAGCAGCAGCAGCGACAGCCGCAATTACAGCAGGAAATCTCGGCCATCGCCAATCAAATTTTGCAGTTGGAAAACAAGCGAGTTTATCAGCAGCGAGTCCGCGAAAAAGGTCAAGAAAGGCACGACTTTTTAGGAAACCTGCAAGCCAAAAGCCGCGACTATCAAACCAGACTCGCCGAGATCGACCAAAAACTGCAACTGCTGCGGAAACATGAAGGAGAAAAAACCGCAGGTGAAGGTAAAGCCTCGAATTTTGCGGAAAACGAGCAATCGAATTCGCCTTTAATGGTGCGGGATGCAAATTTTGGAAATTGTCCTTTGTGCGATCGACCTTTAGACGAACACTACTGGAATTTGGTAGTCACAAAACACCACACCCAACAGCAGGAAATCTGGAACCAACTGTGGGTTGTCCGCGAACAGTTGGCCGTCTCTGAGCGCGAAATTCAAGTCCTCAGACATGAATACCGCGAACTAGAAGAGGAATTAGCACCCTACCAAGAATTGCGGGAACGCCGCAGTCATTTACAAGCACAATTAGATAGCCTGAGCCAAGATGAAAACCGGCTGCAAAGTATGCGTCAAGACGCTGCAGAAATAGAGCGGTTGCTACGCACCGGCGAGTATGCAGCCGATGACTTGGGCCAACTCCAGCAAATCGAACAGCAACTGCAACAGCTCAATTACAGCGATAGCAGCCACTCCCTCGCCCGCAGCGATGAAAAGCGCTTGCGGTGGGCGGAAATTAAGCAAGCTCAAATCAAAGACGCTCAGCAGAAACTGAATAAAATTAATGCCCGCCGCCCGGATTTACAAACTCAATTAGCCACGGTACAGCAAGAGTTAGAACAGCAAAAAAATAGCTCGGAAATACACCAGCAAATTCTGTCTTTAGATAGATACATTGCGGAAGTTGGCTATAATTTGGAACAGCACGAACACGTCCGCAGCGAAATGCGCCGATCGCAGTTTTGGATCGCCCGCGCCGAAAAATTGCGATCGGCAACTGTGCAGTACCCGCAAGTGCAGCAACGGGTTAATGAAATAGCAAATTCCATCGCAGTGCGCGATCGAGATTTGCAAGCTGTCAGCGCTCAAACTTCCGCGATGAACCAGCAATTGCAAGAACATCCCGATCCCACAGCTAGAATAAGTGCGATTGAACAGCAAATCAGTCGCCGCCGCCAGCAGCTAGACCAACATTTGGGAAGTCTCGGACGCCTCCAGCAGCAGCAGCAAAATCTGGAAAATTTGCAAGTTCAGCTAGTAGCTCAAAAAGAGCAAATGCAAGTTGCCAAACGCCAGCAACGAGTTTATCAAGAGTTGGGTCAAGCCTTTGGTAAAAATGGCATTCAAGCTTTAATGATTGAAAATGTTTTGCCTCAACTCGAAGCTGAAACAAATCAGATATTGTCGAGATTGAGCGCCAATCAATTGCACGTTCAATTTATTACTCAACGCGCTGCTGCTTCTAAAAAAGCAACTAAATTGATTGACACTTTAGACATTTTAATTGCTGATGCTCGCGGTACTCGCGCCTACGAAACTTACTCTGGCGGTGAAGCTTTTCGGATTAATTTTGCGATTCGGCTGGCGCTGGCGAGACTGCTGTCTCAGCGGGCGGGCACGGCTTTGCAAATGTTGATTATTGATGAGGGGTTCGGGACTCAGGATGCTGAAGGGTGCGATCGGCTGATTGCTGCAATTAATGCGATCGCCTCTGACTTCGCCTGCATTCTCACCGTTACCCATATGCCCCACCTGAAAGAAGCTTTTCAAGCCAGGATTGAAGTAAGCAAAACTGCTCAGGGTTCTTGCATCAGCTTGTCAATTTAAAAGGGTTGACGAGCCGGATGGAAGGAGGAGAAGAAAAACAGTTAAAAATATCAGTATTTTCACCTTCTGTTTTCTTTGGGCTTTCGGTATTTTCACATTCTGTTTTCTGGATAAGTGCCTAATGCCTTCAGTTGTACTACTTTCAAACCAGAAGGCAACTGTATGCCCGTGCGCCAAACCATAATGGAATTAGTCATTGCCAATCTAAAATCTAAAATCTAAAATGGTATTAGTCCTCTCCCCCATGGGCTTTTTTGGGCTGCTGACTTTGTTCAAAAAGCTAAATTGAAAATAAAATTATAGAATAAGAATGGCTCAAGCTATTTATAAATTTTTATTGTTCTGTCCCCTCCCTGGGAATTTGGATATTGCCACAGATGACAACAGACTCTTTCAACCTGTCTCTCCTAGAGCGGGCGATCGCAGCGTCGAACAACAGCATCTTAATTGCGGATGCTCGCAAGCATGACACACCTATTATCTACTGCAATCCTGCTTTTGAGAAACTGACCGGTTACAGCCGCGAAGAAGTTATTGGACGCAACTGCCGATTTTTGCAGGGTCCCGATACCGATCAGGCCGAATTAAATAAACTCCGCCACAGCTTGCAAGCGGGAACTGAAATTCAGGTAGTTCTCAAAAACTATCGCAAAGACAAAACTACTTTTTGGAACGAATTAATGGTTTCCCCCATCTTAGATAATGAGGGAAAATTAACTCATTTTATCGGAGTTCAGAACGATATTAGCAAGAGAGTAGCAGCCGAAATAGCCAGGGAAGAAAGCGAAGAAAGATTGCGCGTTATCGCCAGTACGACTCCCGTTCCTATGTTAATTACGCGCTTAGAAGACAGCGTTATTTTGTATGCAAATCCTGCTCTAGCTAAAAGTTTAGGTTTGAGTTACGAACAACTTATCGGACGCAAAAAACTGGCACTTTATGCCAATATCAATGACCGCCGTCAATTGATAGGTTTAGTCAAACAAAATGGCTTTAGCGACAGCAAAGAAATCTGCCTCAAGAAAGCAAATGGCAGTTTGTTTTGGGTAAAAATGTCGATGCGAGCGATTAATTTTAATGGCGAAGCCGCAATTTTATCGGCATTTTACGATATTACCGATCGCGTAGAAGCAGAAACAGCACTACGGCAAAGCGAAGCGAGGTTTCAAAAACTGGTCGCCAACGTTCCGGGAATGATTTATCAATTTCAGTTAGCAGCAGACGGTACTGTGTCATTCCCCTACGTCAGTTCCGGCTGCCGCGAACTCTGGGAATTAGAACCAGAGGTACTCCAAAATTCAGCTATTCCCGCTATAGAAATGATTCATCCAGAGGATGCGCCCAGCTTCCATGAATCAGTTGCTATCTCAGCTAAAACTTTAGAGCCTTGGCGGTGGGAAGGCAGATTTGTTTTTCCGGGCGACCGGATTAAGTGGATTAGCGGGGCTTCGCGACCCGAACGGGGCGAAAATGATAACATTATTTGGGATGGCTTGTTGATTGACATTAGCGATCGTAAACTTGCAGAATCAGCACTGCGGCAAAGCGAAGCCAGATTTCAAAAAATGGCCGCCAACGTGCCCGGGATGATTTATCAATACTTGCTACATCCCGACGGTTCCGATAAATTCATTTATGCCAGTTCAGGCTGTTGCGAACTCTACGAATTAGATCCAGAAAAAGTTCAAGAAAACTCGGATTTAATGTGGTCAACGGTGCATCCAGAAGACCTAAAAGTCCTTTTAGAATCAATCGCAATTTCCGGCGACACTTTAAAACCTTGGATATATGAAGGGCGGATCGTAACGCCATCTGGAAAACTGAAATGGATTCGCGGCATCGCCCGCCCCGAAGCGCAACCTGGGGGCGATATACTGTGGGAAGGAGTGACAATCGACATCAGCGATCGCAAGCTAGCAGAAATCGCCCTCAGCGAGTCAAAAATCGCCCTGCAAGAAGCCAACCAAGAACTTGAAAAGCGCGTCCTCGAACGTACCGAAGCCTTGCAAACATCCCAAAATATGCTGTGGTTGGTAATCAATAATATCCCTCAGTTAATCGCCTGGAAAGATCGAGATTTAGTTTACTTGGGAGGTAACAAAAACTTTGCTAAAGTTGCAGGTTTCAATCACCCCAGCGAAATCGCTGGTCTCACGGACTTCGATATGCCCTGGAAGCCGGAAGAAACAGAAGTTTTTCGAGCCTGCGACCGCCGCATCATGGCAACTAACACCCCAGAATATCACATCATAGAATCCAAAATGCAAGCCGACGGCACCCAGTGCTGTCTGGATACAAATAAAATACCTTTACACGACAATTCCGGCAATGTAGTCGGCATTTTGTCTACGTTTGAAGACATCACCGATCGGCTTTCCCTAGCAGCTAAAGTTCGTGCCAGCGAGGAACTATTTCGCACAATTTTTGAAGATGCGCCAATCGCTATATACTTAGCTAACTTAGATGATAACAAGTTAGTGAGAGTTAATAAAACTTATTGCGAAATGCTGGGATATACCATAGCAGAATTGCTAAACAAAACTTTTATAGAACTTGGGCATCCCGACGATTGTCCAAAAAACATCCAAGTTGTTGATTCTCTTGAGCGGGGAGAAACTACTCACTATCAAATCGAACTCCGCCAAATTACAGCTACTGGTAAAATTGTTTGGGTAAATGTGACAGCTACTTTAATTCGAGACGGCGAAGGAAAACCTATTTACAAATTAGGGATGATTGAAAATATAACAAACCGCAAAATTTCCGCCGCCGCACTCCAAGCTTCCGAATCTCAATTAAGAAAACAAGCCACCCAATTGCAAGAAGCCTACGAACAACTACAAAACGCTCAAATCCAATTAGTTCAATCCGAAAAAATGTCGAGCCTCGGTCAGATGGTGGCTGGGATCGCCCACGAAATCAACAATCCTGCAACTTTTATTAACGGCAATATTTCTCACACTGACAACTATTTTCACGATTTAGTTGAACTGGTAAGTCTCTACCAGGAACACTACCCGTCCCCAGTGCCTCAGATTGCTAGAAAAATTAAGGACTTAGAGTTAGATTTTCTGAAGGAAGACTTGCCAAAAATGCTAAATTCCATGAGATTAGGAGTAGAAAGAATCAGTAAAATTGTGTTGTCGCTGCGGAACTTTTCGCGACTGGATGAATCAGAAATGAAGTTGGTAGACGTTCATGAAGGAATTGACAGTACACTGTTAATATTGCAGCACAGATTGCATCATGCAAATATAAAAAGCCGGATTGAAATTATTAAAGAATACGGAAAAACATCCAAGATTTACTGTTGTCCGGGTCAGTTAAACCAGGTATTTCTCAATATTATCAGTAATGCGATCGATGCTCTAGAAAACCAACCGCAACCTCGGACTATCGTGATTCGCACCCTCATGAAAAAAGCTGATCTGAAAAGCCACAGTAAAAACCAGCTCAGTGATGGCGATCGCATTGTAATTTGCATCGCCGACAGCGGCCCGGGAATGACGGAAGACGTTCGCAAGCGGCTATTTGATCCCTTCTTCACCACCAAACCCGTAGGGTCTGGAACTGGCTTGGGATTATCCATCAGCCATCAGATTGTGGTAGAAAAACATAAGGGAAGCCTGCGGTGCATCTCAGCGCCCGGACAGGGAGCGGAATTCTGGGTTGAAATCCCCTGCTGAGCGATCGGAAATTAATCTAAAAGTTTAAATATTTAACTTTTAATTCCCAATTGCCGTCGGTGCTTGAGTTATCAGGGTTTTGAATTAACCGCACTCAGAGGCCGGAACAAATCGCACTCAGCGGTGTGCTAGTCTGCTGCCCTTATTCGCTAGGCAAATATGCTGAAAAAACTACCTTTATCCTGGTCTCGCTACATTCCAGCCGCGTTGACGCTAGGTTTGGGTGTGGGACTGTCGCTTCTGACATTCGCCTTGGTTTGGGACTGGGAAGACAAGCGCCGCGACTACGAAATGCACCGCCGCATTGACGATATTTCGATCGGCATCGAACGCCAGCTCAACTCCGACTTAGATACTGTTCTCGCCCTCAGCGACTACATGAAAGCCTTCAGCGCCGTCGAGCGTTCCTCTTTTGCCCGGTTTGTCACCCGTCCCCTATCCGTCCACCCCAGCCTGCAACTCCTGGCTTGGGCCCCCCGCGTCCCCACTTCCGAGCGCCGCAACTACGAAACCAAAGCTAGAACCGAAACAGATCCCAGCTTCGAGATTACAGAGCGTGGCCCGCGAGGAGAACTCCGCAAGGCTCTCCAGCGTTCAGAATACTTCCCGGCTTTCTACGTCGAACCACCAGCCGGAAACGAGACAGTATTAGGCTTTGACCTCGCCTCCCACCCAGAAATCCGCGTCGCGCTCGATCGAGGACGCGATACAGGAGAAATGATTGTCACCAACTACATCGGCTTAACTCAGGGTAATTCCCCGGAACAGGGTCTTTTGGCTATAGTTCCGATTTACGAAAACAGTAGTAAACCGACTACCCTGGAATCCCGTCGCCAACTGCTACAAGGATTTGTTCTGGGCGTATTTCGAGGCAAAGATATTTTCCAAACCTCTTTAAAAGGACGCAATACCGACTACCTCACTATTTATCTCGTTAGCGAGGCTCCAGACAAGCAACAAGCAGCGTCGCTGTTACCGCAAAGGGTCAACCCGGTTCTCAAAAATCTCCCTGCTGAGGGCCAAATTCAGCAATTTGCGATGCAGTTCCAATCCGCGAGTCAACAAGTGCTTCCAGCATCAGCCGCTGCTGACCGAGCCCTGATGCAAAACTGTCCGATTCTTGACAATCCAGGCCCGAACTATACAGCTTGCAGAAGGCGGCTGAAAATTAGCGGCCGTCAGTGGTCTATGTACGTGTCGGCAACGCCGGAAATTCGCAGGCTTCGCAAGCACTGGCGCTCTTGGGGAACTCTGACGATGGGGATGCTGTGGACTTTGATTCCGGTGACATATATGCTGACAGCTTTGAGCCGCACCGCCCAAATCGAAAAGCTAGCCCGAGAAAGAATTCGCCAAGCCGAACAGTTACAGGCTGCTTATCTACAGTTGGAACTCGAACAAGCTAAATCCGAGCAACTGCTGCTGAACGTTTTGCCCGCAGCGATCGCCCTGCGCTTGAAGGACAATGAACACAATATCGCCGAAAGTTTTGCGGAAGTGACTGTGATGTTTGCCGACATTGTGGGGTTTACAGAGCTTTCGTCGAGAATTTCAGCGACGGCGGTGGTAGAAGTTCTCAACGATATTTTTTCAGCTTTTGACCACTTGGCAGATCGCCACGGTTTGGAGAAAATTAAGACTATTGGTGACGCTTACATGGTTGTCGGCGGTCTGCCTACGGCCAGAGAGGATCACGCCGAGGCGGTTGCGAACATGGCGATCGATATGCTACACGAAATTCGACTCCTCAGTTTAGAACATTCGGAACCTTTCAGCATTCGGATCGGGATTAGCAGTGGCCCTGTCGTTGCCGGCGTCATCGGCTTAAAAAAGTTTATTTACGACCTCTGGGGCGACACAGTAAATATTGCTTCGCGCATGGAATCTCACGGGATTACCGGCTGCATTCAAGTCACCGCCGAAACCTACGAGCTATTAAAAGATAAATATACTTTTCAGAAGCGCGGCGCTATTCAAGTTAAGGGCAAGGGATACATGGTTACTTATTTACTGACTGGGAAAAAAGATTATTGACACTCCCCGTTCTTTCATAGACGGGGATTCTTGGGGAGCATCTCAATTTTTGTAAAAAGCATCTTTGGTATAAGCAAGCGAGGGGGGACGCTCGCACTAGAAAAGCTTGCACACAGTTATTTTTTAGCTCGAATCACTAAATCAATTAACTGTTCTCTTCCCCAGAGTTGTACGCCATTCGCTTGAGCCAGTTTATGAGCATTGGATGTAAACATACTGTTTGTAATAACGATCGCATCTTGCCCCCCGTAATACTTAACCGCACTAACGACTTCTTGCACGGCGGAATTTCCCACTTTTCCTTGATAGCGTTTTGCCTGGACAACGGTTTTCTTGCGGGCTTTAGAGAGAATCAAGTCCGCACCAAAATCCCCCGTTTTGGGTGTCATTTCGACCGCATAACCGAGATTGCGGAAACAGCAGGCTAAAAATTCCTCAAACTCTTCTCCCGTCATGCGATCGACCTGATCGATTAAATACCCAATCTCTGGCACTTCTAACCGCGTAGAACCTGCTAAAATCTGCTTGAATTTTTTCAGCAGAATTGCACTCAACTTAGTAGAAGGAGAATGAGAAGATAAGGGGGGAGCTTGTGATTCAGTATCTATTAAATTCGCAATCTTTGGCACGTCTAATCGCCCAGCAACTTTTATGATTTTTTGGAAATTTTGCAGCATACTCGAACTCAACTTATTAGTAGAAGGAGAATCAGAAGATAAAGAGGGAATTTGTGATTCAGCTTGGACTTCAGTTTGTGCTTCAGTGGCTTCCGATACCCCATCCTCGATCGAAGTTTGCTGGGCTGGCTTTTGAGCTTGCTTTCTTTTGCTCAAAACAGCCCGTTGAATTGTCAGCAAAATTTTCCCCTCTTGTTGATTAATTTCACCGTCAGCCTCGATGATCTCAGTGCATCGCTTTAAAAGTGGTTCGGCAAAGTCAAGTTCGAGTTGTGCGAGTAAAATATCCAACTTGGGAAGCAATTTAGACTTATTTGTCACAGCTTCAATCTCAGCTAAAGTCCTGGGATTTAAATTCGCCGCTCGTAATTCCGGTAATAACTCATCCCATCGGGTGAATTTTTTGCTGGCATAGACGACATACACCAAAATCCAATCCATCACCGTTTCTTGTGCGATCGCTGTCTCTAAATATTGCTCACTTTCCGCTTGCAATACCTCTTGTAAATCTTCGAGCTTGGTTTCGATTTCCGAGGAATCGAGATGCGCTTCATAAAACCGACAAGCACCGTATCCCAGCGCGTAAATCATTGTCGCACTGGCGCTAGCATTAATTACCGCACCCGCCAAGGGAATATTGCTGACAAGCGTAACTCCAGCTTCGATCGCTAAATTGCTACCCAAGGACAAACCAAAAATAGCGACAACTTCTGCTTTGCGATCGCTCGATCGCAAATCCATGCCATAGGCGGCAGCAATTTGATAAACCAACTCGGCAGATAAGGCCGTCATTGCCGCTAAATCCATGCCAGACAACGCCAAAGCCACGCCGGGAACTAAACTGCTCACCAAGCCACTTCCTGCCGCTAGCAAGGCTTTTTCCACCATCAAGTGATGTGCGATCTCTTCGGGTTTCTCGTGAGGATATTGGCGCTGTAACTCTCGAACTTGCGCCTCGGCAGTCACGACATCAACAGCATCTATAGCATTAACTAACCAGTCGATTTTGAACTTTTGGGTCAGTTTTTTCAGGATAGGACTCTGCGAAATAAAAACTAGAGATGAACCAAAAAAATTGGGAACTTGCATTGCTGCACTTCCCGCACTCGCCGCTGCATTCCCCACCGCACTCGCGGTATTAACAAAAATCGCACTTCCCGCACTCGCCGCTGCATTCCCCACCGCACTCGCGGTATTAACAAAAATCGCACTTCCAGCACTGACGGCTGCATTGCCCACCGCACTCGCCGTATCAACAATCGCACTTCCAGCACTCGCCGCCGCACTCCCCACCGCACTCGCCGTATCAACAATCGCACTTCCAGCACTGACGGCTGCATTCCCCACCGCACTCGCGCTTGCAGAGACCGCTCCGAACACGGAACCGAACCAATTGGATGTATCCTCTGGTTTAGCCTGCACCTCTGATTTGGATCGATCCTTGGTTTCTGATACTTCGGTTGCTGAGAGAACTTCTGGTGAGTGGGTGCTGTCTATTTTGCTTTCGTTGTTATCTAGCATGGCTTTACTGTGGGTTGAGATTTTCAATGCAGCTTTTTGAGCAATGCGTTGGATTGACACTCCCCACTCGCGTACAGATAGGGATTCGTTACCTGGTAATAGTGTAGCGCGATCGTCCCGCTGGCGATTTTTCGTCTTTTGCAGTGCCAGCAGGACGCTCCCCATCCCTCATCTTTCAACCATTAAACCATACTCAAAGACATCAATTCATCTGTCATTTCAAAATTCGCCGTCACACTTTGCACATCATCCAAATCTTCCAGTGCATCCATTAACTTCAGGAGCGATCGAGCTTTTTCAGGAGTGTCTATTTCCACTGTATTGCTGGGAATCCAGCGAGTTTCCGACTGCAAAACAGCAAAATTTTTTTGTTTCAAAACATCAGCCAGTTGTTCCAAATTAGCCACGCTTGTAAATACCTCTGCACCTTCATTATCCTCATCAATTAATATCAAATCATAAGATTCCGCAGCCGCCTCTAGCGACGCTTCAAACAATTGTTCCTCATCAATCGGGCCGCGTACAGTACAAACTCCTTTGTGGTCAAACATCCAGCCCACACAACCAGTTTCGCCCAGGTTGCCACCATTTTTAGTAAAAGCTTCTCGCAAGTCAGCCGCTGTGCGGTTGCGATTGTCTGTCAGCGCTTCAATCAGAATAGCAACCCCGCCAACGCCGTAACCTTCGTAGCGAATAGCTTCTAAATCCGAACTTCCCCCCGCCAAGCCAGCACCTTTGGCGATCGCCCTTTCTATGTTTTCATTAGGAATACTCGCCGCCTTGGCTTTTTCTATAGCCGTCCGCAGTTGAAAATTCCCAGCGGGATCGGGAACTCCGCTGCGAGCCGCGACAATAATTTCGCGAGATATTCTAGCAAAAACTTTGCCTTTAACGGCATCAACTCTAGCTTTTTGGCGTTTAATATTCGCCCACTTACTGTGTCCAGCCATACCTATTTAAGCTTTTCGATTTAAAATGTGCGATCGAGATTAAACAATAACACCCAGATTCGGACTAATCAGATTAACGTAGGGTGCACCTCGGCGCACCTTACACACATAGCATAAAATGCGATTTTTGGCACGAATCTCAACTTTAATTAAACCGGATCGCGGCTTCAGAGTCAGTCAAGTGAGAAGTATCGCCATTAAGTGCGATCGACCATTCTCCTTCACTCCGCACCACCTTCACCAAACAGCACAAAGAAGCGTTAATTTCCGTTTCAGCACAGCCCGCCAGCCCGATCGCAGTTCCTAAAACCGACGCACCGTGACCTACCAATAACATATCTTCGGGAAACTCAGCCGCGAGGCGTTTAGCCGTTTCCCCCGCCCTTTTGAGACAAGCTTCCCCAGTTTCGGGATAATTAGCAATACCGCCTTTGTAAGAAGCATCTATCCTGGGAAAACGCCTGCACAAAGCTTCGACGGACTCAGTTTCCGGCATTTCTGTCATCCATTCAGGATTCAGCCATTCGCACAATCCCCAATCTAGTTTAATTGACAAATCGAGAGCTTCGGCCGCATGATTTGCTGTTTGGACAGTTCGCAGAAAAGGGGAAACAAAAACATGAGAAATTCCTTCACCTTTGAGGCGATTGGCGAGTTGTTTAGCTTGAACGTGACCGTCTTCAGAAAGGTGAGGATCGTAGCGGCGTTCTGCGGTGAGAAACCAATCGGGGTTAACGAAGTCGATGCGGTTTCCGTGTCGTGCGATCCAGACTGTTTGCGGCATGAGTTGGTTTGAGTTTGGCTTCTAGGTGTAATATTATATCAAAGTTTGGTAATTTGATTTGTTGCGAAGCTATTGATGAGATTTTTTAACCACAGAGGCACGCAGATAGACGCAGATGGATGGTGGATTTGGTAATGGGTGATGGATGCGATCGTGTTTTTAAATTTACAGTAGATTTTGCCATGTATTCAAAATCAGGTACGCAAGCGAGCTTTTTCTCGATATCTTAAAAAAATCGCAAAATATCTTGAAAGACATCGACGTTAATCTGCTCTTTTCCGATCGAGGAAAAATTTATAAAATAACTTTAGTCACCCTATTTCTATTTCATTCCGCGTGGCTCGGACGAAAGTTGGTGTAACCGCGAATTACATTCGCCCTCTAACTCGCAGCATTTTATTCCCGCCTTTTTGAAACTCATAAGGAGCCTCTTGAATTTCTACACTAAAACTTTTCTTTTTCAATTCTGTGAGAATCGGATTTAAGTGTTCTGATTCCTCCCCGCTAAAACTCTGCAATAGAGGGAATACCCGGACTTCCTTCGCAATCCGACACATCTCTTTAATTGCTTCCAGATGAAATTCTTCGGAAAGCAGGTGAGAATAAGCAAATAAGAAATGGCTGCACAAAGCTAAATCGAATTTACCGTTCTCGAAAGGCAAAACTGGCAGCTCAGCAGTAATGTATCGGCCTTGCTGTAAGCCAGAGGGAAAATCTTCTAAAAATTCCTGCATCGCCTTCATTCGCACTTCGCCTAGCTGGTACGGCGATTCAAAATTATTCCACAGGTAGCCGTCTACATTTGCCTTAACACCGTCAATCACAGTTTGATATGTTTCTTGGATGCGATCGCCAATTTCCACCGCAGTAAAGTGATAAACTGGATCGCAAGAAATTACCTTTTTACCTTGGCGAGTCATTTCGGCATTGAAACTTGCTGGGCCGGCGGCACAATCAAGAATGTTTAGCTTGAGGTCACTTGATGTCAAGCTAAACATTCCTATGTATTCATCCAAGCAGCGTCCCCAGGGAATTACTTGATCCAGTTTTAGTGACACTTGTCTTTGTCCTGCAGAGAGAATTATTTAACATTTTACCTCTAATACGGGCGTTTTTTTTATCCATTTCCTTGGCGGGTTGATTTGTATCCCGAGTTATGTATGAAGAATTTTGCTCAAACGAGATCCTAATCTTGATAACAGTTGGCGGGCTTTACAGTTTCTTTATAAACAAGGTACAAAATAGTTAAGTGCGATCGCACAATTTTTATGATTCCACCTGTGGATTTTGCAGCGAAGCGAGGCTACACTGGACAGCAGGGAAAATAAACTAAAATCCACTAGCTAAATCGCTCTCGTTCATTGGCAGGCTGCAACCAGGGAAGAAAGATGAAACATACCGTTCAAACCGCTACAAGTCTGAGTTTGTCAGCACTCCTGGTGCTATTGAGTTCGCTGCCCAGTATCGCTCAGTTGCCTGCCGTCAGAAATCCTGCGCCCGCTAGGAACCCAAACCAACCGAGAGTACCGCCGCCGCCACCTCCGGGTTCGAGTTTGCCGGCGAGTGGCAATTCTGGTTCGCTGACACCAGAAGCAGCTTATACTTTAGGCCCGGGCGATCGCATTGCTTTAGATATCTTCGGCGTTCCTGAATTCAGCAAGGAATATCAAGTGTTAGTTGACGGGACGCTCAATTTGCCTATCATTCGCAGCGTATCAATTCAAGGGTTGACCCTGCAACAAGCAGCTAATGTGATTACCCAGCGATACGAACCCTTCATCAATGTTCCCGTTGTTACCGTGACAGTGATCGTCGCTCGCCCCCTAAATATAGGTCTTGCGGGTGAAGTTACTCGCCCGGGTTCCTACAAGATTAATCCCACTAGAGAAGGAGGAGGAGTAAAATTCCCCACTTTGATGGAAATGCTGCAACTTGCACAAGGGGTGACATCAGCAGGAGACATGCGAAATGTCCAAATTCGTCGTCCCCGCAGAGGCGGGCCGGAGCAAGTTACTAATGTTGATTTGCAGGATTTTTTAGACACGGGAAATTTGCGTCAAGATGTCACGATTAGAGATGGAGATACAATTTTTGTACCGACAGCAAGGGCTCTGAATACTCAAGAAGTTCGTCAAAGAGCCAGTGCTAATTTTTCCGCTGATATTACTAAACCAATTGGCGTGGTAATTGTCGGAGAAGTAAACCGGCCGGGGCCTTATACTGTATTTGCTTCGGATGTGCGATCGAGCAACCAACAAACAGAGTTGAGTTTTGTATCTATCGACCAACAGCAAGGAGCAGTTGTAGGCTTACCAACAATAACTAGAGCACTGAAGATTGCTGGTGGTATCACTACAGAAGCTGACATTCGCCGCGTGCAAATCCGCCGCCGAGTCAGAGGTGGCAACGAACAAACTATCATGGTAAATCTGTGGGATTTGCTGCAAAAAGGCGACGCAACTCAAGATATTTTGCTGCAAGAAGGAGATAGCGTAATTATCCCAACTGCGGCTACTGTAGACTTGGCTGAAGTTTCTCAAGTCGCAAATAGTAGTTTTTCTCCGAACGCGATTAGCATCAATATTGTAGGGGAAGTAATTAGGCCTGGGGCTTTGCAGGTGCGGCCTAGTACCTCCCTTCACCAAGCTTTGTTGACCGCAGGCAGTTTCAATCAATTACGAGCTAAAAAAGACAAGGTAGAACTCTTGCGTTTGAACCCCAACGGTACTGTTTCTCGCCGCACGATAGAGGTAGATTTTGCTCAAGGGTTGAATCCTAATAATAACCCCACTCTCCGCAACGACGATGTGATTCTGGTAGCGCGATCGGGCTATGCTAGGGTAGGAGACAATATCAACAGTTTCTTGCAGCCAATAACAGGAGTTGCAAGTGGGATCAGCGCTGTTAGTGGCGTTTTTACGGGGTTTCAAGCAACTATCAATGCTTTTCAAAACTTATTTTTGGGAGGGGATTTCGAGCGGCGAAATCAGCTCAGGCAGATTCGCGAACAACGTCAAGACAGACAAGAGCAACGTGAAGACAGGCTGCTAGAAAGAGAGCTACAACGTCAAGATAGATTGCAGCAAGCAGAAGACAGACGCTTGCAACTGGAAGACAGACAGCGGCAAATCGATCTGCAAAATCGGCAACTTGAGATTCAGCAGCAGCAAATTCAGCTCCAAAATCAGCAGCCGCAGCAAATGCAGCCACAAACTACGACAACTACTCCTTGATATCTAGTCAGGTAAAATAACCCTTATAATTTTGTAGTGAGGACTTCAGTCCTTCAGTCCTCCCTGCAACCAAATTGATTAGGGTCGTTAAGTTCAAAACACACGATTCAAGTCCGCAAGGAATTTAAAGTAATAATTTAAACTAATAATTTAAACACGTATTATCTCATAAAAATTGCGAGTTGTTAAGAGAATATTAAAAATATTTAACAAAACTTTTCTGTATATATCTAAACCTTTAGCATTGAGGTGAACACCGTCAATTGTTAAATTTGCATTGAGAGCTTTTTCCTTAAACAATGCTTGTATGCCGCGATATTCAACAGTCATATTTTCAGCGGCTGCTACTCGATTGATGAGACCATTGATTTCGTCAACTCTAGCAATTGTTCCTGCTAATTTAGGATTGTAGCTGGCGGAAAGAGTTGAGTAAAAAGCAGGAATCAGAATAATTTGTTTTGTTCCGATCGATCGCATCACGGCGATCGCCTCTTTTA
>NZ_JAUBQR010000060.1:0-30939 GCF_036701385.1 Microcoleus sp. Pol12B4
TTTTTCACCCAATCAAAGATAGTTTCTGTGGTAAAATAAGGTGTGCAAGCCCAAGCAGATTGCAAATTATTCACCATTTCGGACATATGTCCCCGATCGTAAGCCTCCCAAGCTTTCCACACTAAATAATAGTATTTCAGCAAGCGATCCACCTGCTGTACCTGCTTTTTGAGTTTCGTACTAATAGAGAAACTGTCGCTCTCATCACTTACAAATGCCTGTTCAATTATTTCTCCATATTCCCGAAGCATCCGTTCTTCTTTGAATAATTCTTGGGCTCGCGCTTTGCACGCTTGTCCTGCAAGCCTGCGCGCTTCGGGATTTTCTACCCATATTTCCACCGTTTCTACTAACTCTTTTACTGTTCCTTCTGGGTCGATTGTAGGATCGGGTAGTAGCTTTCCCGTATCTCCCAATTCTTCGGGAATACCGCTGACTGCTGTGGCAATTACGGGCAATCCTTTCGCCATTGCTTCCATAATTGCTAGCGGCATTCCTTCTGCTTGAGAAGATAAAATAAAGATGTCGCTCGCGTCGAGCCAATCGGCAATATCCCAGCGCTGTCCTAAGAATTTCACCTGTTCTTCTACTCCCAATTGGCTCACAGTTGCTCTTAATTCAGGTTCCATGTTATCGTGAGTAGTAGACCCAGGCCCGGCCCAAACAAAGTAAATTTGCGACCAAATCGGACGATTTTTCAATTGGGCGATCGCCTGCAATTGATACTGATATCCTTTGATTGGAGTCAATCTCGCCGCCGTAAAACAAACAACAGCATTTTCGGGGATTCCTTGTTCTTGACGCAGGCGTTGGCGAGTTGAAATATTCGGCAGCTCAAAATAACTATTTGGTCTGCCATAATAGATTACTTTTCCCCGTTCGAGACGTGCTTTAAATAGACTTTGGAACAAGTTTAAATTCTCGTGGGAAACTGCTACTGCTGCTTTGGCTACCATGTACTGGTAGGCAACTGCATCGAAATAGGGAATTTGATCGCCCCGATCGAAGGTTTCATAATTGCGATTGATATAACCCAGACTGATTATGTACGGTATATTTTGCTCGATCGCAACTTGTTTGGCTGCAAAGTTAGCCATCGGCCAGCCGTCACTAAATATAATTAAATCCGGTCGAGCCTGGGCGTAAATCTTTTGAGCATCATCCAAATTGTAAGCTATTCGCAAAAACTCTTTCATCGTGTCGAACTCTAGCCAAATATGTTCGATGCCGAGCTGTTTTTGTTCGGTAATTAAAGGGTTAGAAGTTTGACTTTGAACGCTGGTAACTCGGTAGCCATCCGCAGCTAATTTACACATCAGCGAGTGGTTAAACTGAGCCAATCCGCCGACTCCTGAATCTTCTGTGTACAGGAGTACGTGCTGTCTTGGCTGCTGAGAAGTCGAACTGGGAGGCGATTGAAACTGATAAGGATTGTTCGCTGCGATCGCCACGATGTCTTGCCATTCCTGTAAATTGGTTAAGGCATAGGCATCAAAGTTGTAGCCGTACTGTTCCGAAACCCCCTTAAAATTTTCTAGCCAATTAAAAACAGTTTCAGTGCCTGTCAAACGAGTGTAATACAGAGATTTTTCCAGACATTCGACCATTTCTGGCAAATATCCGTCGCGGTACATCCGCCATGCTATCCATACAAAACACTTGTAACGTTCCGCGCGTTTCAAGTCACGGATGTGCGGAGGTAAGTCTGGCCGAGCGAAAAATTGCTCCATCAAAATTTCCGTATTTTTCATTAATTTGGAGCCGTTAGACATGATATTGCTGTCGTGCTGACGATAGCAGGTTAATATCTCTTTTAACCAAACTGACTTGCAGCCTTTTAAACCTAAACGTAGCACAAAATCTAAATCTTCGGTTGGCGGCAAGCGATGATCGAAACCACCCAAGCGTTCCCACCATTCTCGCCGCAGCATCATGGCGCTGGGACGCACGGATTTGTAGAAAACAAAAGCTTCTAAATCTAATTTGGGTTCTTCTTCCCAAGGCGTGACTCCATAGATGCCTTCGTCGTTTTTTCCAACGATAACCCAACCTGTTTGCACCATATCTAATGTGGGGTCAGCGTCAAAGCAAGCTACTTGTTTTTCTAGTTTTTTTGGTAAGAAGAAGTCGTCAGCATCTAGAAAAGCTAAAAATTCCCCTTGTGCTAACTTACAAGCACGATTTCGAGCAATTGCTGCTCCTTGGTTCT
Organism: Microcoleus sp. Pol12B4; assembly: GCF_036701385.1. Classification (NCBI taxonomy): domain Bacteria; kingdom Bacillati; phylum Cyanobacteriota; class Cyanophyceae; order Oscillatoriales; family Microcoleaceae; genus Microcoleus; species Microcoleus sp. Pol12B4. Next base: position 2,210 of record NZ_JAUBQR010000060.1, read on the forward strand.
CTTGATAGATGTATTGAATTACATCGAGGTAATGTGACAAAACTTGTCTAGTGTTGTCTGTTGAGCCGTCGTCTACGACGATAATTTCCCAGTTTTGATAAGTCTGGCCCAGAACACTCTCTACGGCTCTGACAATGTAGCGATCGCAGTTGTAAGCCGGGATGACGACACTGACACGAACTTTTTTGGGGGTAATAATACTAGCCATTAACTGTTTCCATTCTGGTAATTGTCGGAGAGAAGCTGCATCGATATTGCGACCGTAGGTTTTAGCAATTTCAGTGATGCGCTTTACCCAATCTGCTATAGTTGCTGTTAGGGAGTACGGAGTATAATCCAAAGATTTTTGCAAATACTCAGTCATTTCTGCCGGATAGCCGCTGTAGAAAAGTTGCCACGCCATCCATGTCAGAGCTTCATACAACGCCTGCTTTTCTAATTGGCGGATGTCCTCTGGCAATTCGGCTCTACTGAAGAAACTTTGCTTTAATTTAATACAAAGGTTTGCCTGTTTTAGCGCTCTCTGGATGGACACATTTTGCCCGTGCTGGCGGTAGCATACTGTCACTTGAGGCAACCAAGCAGCTTCGCAGCCAGATAGTGCTAAACGCAAGATTAAGTCGGCATCATCTACTGAATCATACTGAGAATCAAAGCCACCGACTCGTTCCAGCCACTGCCGCGAAAACATCATCGCACTGGGAAGTAGTGGCAGATAAACAATCCAGGTTTTTAAGTCTAGCTGAGGCAAGTATTCCCAGGGTGTGACATCGAAAATACTTTCGCCTTGCTCTTTAACCATTCGCCAGCCACTATTAACAATTCCTAGTGATGGCTGAGCGTCAAATAACACAACTTGTCCAGCTAACTTATCGGACAAGAAAAAGTCATCTTGATCTAAAAAAGCAATTAATTCACCTCGGGATTCCTCAATTCCTCGGTTGCGGGCGGCAGCTACTCCTTGGTTTTCCTGATAAACATAGCGAATTTTGTCAAAATAAGGCTGCAATCCTTGGCGGGTATCGTCGGTTGAGCCGTCGTCTACGACGATAATTTCCCAGTTTTTATAGGTTTGGCTGATGACGCTTTCTACCGCTTGCGCGATGTAGCGATCGCCATTATATGCTGGAATAATTACACTTACTCGCGGTGTCGGATTTGCTATTGACATGAATTTTATCGGTGATAAGGAAGGGTGCGGCAACGGATTCTGAAACGGATGTAACGGAGGTCAGGAAGAAGGAAGATGCAATTATACTGCTGACACAAATCCTCGTTTGAAAGGTAAATCTGGTATTTTAGCGTGCATAAAAGACAGATTCAACACCTTGTAATTCCTCGACTAATTGTTGCCATTCGGCTGAATTAATTAGAGAATATGTATCTAAATTATGCCCTTTAGCTGACGAAAAATTTCCAAAATATTCTACCCAGTTTAACAGAGTTTCTGTTGTCAAAAAAGGTGTGTACTTCAATGATTCTTGAAGCCACTTCTGCATTGCGCGTAGATCTTCTTGACAGTAAGCCTGCCAAGCATTCCATACTAAAGAGCTGTAGTTCACCAGGCTTTCTATTTTCGCCATTGACCTCTGCACCTTTTTTTGAGTAACAAATGGATCTGTTTGGCGATCATCGCCAAGTAAAGCTTTTTCGATCGCCTCCATCGACTCTGCCAACATCCGTTCCTCTTTGAATAGTTTCTCTGCCCGCTGCTTGCAAGCTTGACCGATTTGATGCCGCCATTCTGGATTCATCGCCCAAGCTTCTACAGTTTTCGCCAATTCCCTCGCGGTTCCCTCTGGATCGGTATTCGGATCGGGCAACAATTTTCCAGCATCACCAAGCCCTTCAGGAATACCACCCACAGCCGTTGCAACTACCGGCAATCCCTTCGCCATCGCTTCCATAACTGCAAGAGAAGGTGCTGCATCTGCCACAGAAGTCAAAATGAATATGTCGCTAGCATCCAGCCAATCTAGGATATCCCAGCGCTGTCCGATCAACTTTACGCGATCGCTCACGCCTAACTCTTTAATAGTTTCCCTCAATTCTATTTCTACATTGTCAGCGCTTCCCTCACCAGTTCCTGCCCACACAAAATACAGTTTAGACCACACAGGAGACTGCTGCAACTGCTTGATTGCTTCGATCTGATATCGATGCCCTTTAATCGATGCCAATCGAGCCGATGTGAAACAAACAATCGCATCTTCAGGAATGTCTATTTCTTGTCGCAGGCGTTGACGAGACGCAGCATTAGAAGGTGCAAAATATTTGGGAGAACGCCCCAAGTAAATCACTTGTCCTCGCTCTTTTGGCAACTTGAAATCTTGGCATAATAAATTCAAATGTTCGTAAGCGCCAACAATCAAGGCTCTAGCTTGCAGGCAGTGGTAGAGCACTCCTTCTACATAAGGCACTATATCCCCGCCGGCAAAAGTTGCGTGTTCGGGCATAACTAACCCAATCACCATCATGTATGGTATTCCCATTTCAATAACTACCTGCTTAGCTGCAAAATTGGAAAATGGCCAACCATCGCTAAAAATAATCATATCCGGTTGATTGCTAGCAAAAAGATCTCGTGCATCCTGAGTATTTCTTAACACCCGCTGTAAATCTTTATGGCCGCTAAAATCCAGCCACAAGTGTTCTATACCTAACTCTCGTTCTCGCTCCAGCAAGGGGCTAGAATGTTTGGTTTGCACGCAAGTGACTCGATAGCCTAATAGGGCTAACTGACAAAGAATCGCATGATTGTACTGCGCTAATCCTCCCACGCCCGGATCGTCGGTGTTGTAGAGTAGAATGTGGGCTTGCGCTTTTGAAGCTGTGGGAAGAATAGAACTCTGTTGAGATTGGGGCGGATTAGTCATCACCATAAGAATCATTTCTTGCCATTCCGCTAACTTACTCAGCGAATAAGCGTCAAAATTTTCACCATATTCTTCCGAAGCCATCTGAAAACTTTCTAGCCAATTCAGAACTGTTTTTGTGGGCGAAAAAGGCGTATATTGCAATGACTCTTCTAAACACTGGGCCATCTCTGCTAGATGACCGTCGCGATACATCCGCCATGCCAGCCACTTTAAGCATTGATAGCGTTCCGGGTTTTTTAACTGCCGGATTGACTGAGGCAAATCGGGTCGAGTGAAGAATTTCTTCATCACAATTTCTATATTCTTTATTACGTGAAAACCGATTGACATGAGATTAGAATTGTGCTGGCGATAACAGGTAAGTGCTTCTTCTAACCAAACTGCTTTGCACCCATTTAAAGCTAAACGCAAGGCAAAGTCTAAATCTTCTGCTAGTGGAAACTGAGAATCGAAACCGCCCAATTTTATCCACCACTTTCGGCGCAGCATTATCGCACTCGGCCGCACGCATTTATATAGAATAAAGCTTTCTAAATCTAATTTAGGCGCTTGCTGCCAAGGCTTGACAGCAGAAATCTCTCGTCCGCTTTCATCGACGATAAACCAACCTGTTTGCACCATATCTAAAGTGGGGTCAGCGTCAAAGCAAGCTAGTTGTTTCTCTAGCTTGGATGGTAGGAAATAGTCATCGGCATCTAGAAATGCCAAAAACTCGCCTTGCGCTAGTTGGCAAGCAATATTTCTGGCGACTGCTACTCCTTGATTTTCCTGGTATATATAGCGAATTTTGTCAACATAAGGCTGCAATACTTGCTGCGTGCGATCGGTCGAACCATCGTCTACAACTATAATCTCCAAGTTAGTAAAAGTTTGACAGAGGGCGCTTTCTACCGCTTGTACGATGTAGCGATTGCCATTATATACAGGTATAATTACGCTGATTAGCGGTGTTTGATTGACTGTTGACATTATTTAGCTCGCTGTTAACCTATGATTATCTAGTTTAGATTAATGTGGCGGACATTCAGCATTATTTTATGTTCAGTAGCTCTACTTACAAAAGCTTGAACTTTGGCAAAGTGTAGCATATAATTTTACATGGAATGATTACTCAAAAGGGACATAAAAAATGAATTCGGAAACAGCGCAGGTGAATTTTCAGCAACAGGCAGAAATTTATTTAGCTACAGGCAACTTCGATCGAGCGATCGCACTTTGCCAACAAGTTTTGGGATCTGAACCCAACTCAGCAGAGACTTGCAAGACCTTGGGAAAGGCGCTGCAAGCTCAGGGTAAACTAGAAGACGCAAGGTATTGGTATAAAGTTGCGATCGCCCACCAACCCGATTTTGCCGAAGCTTTTGCTAACCTCGGCACTCTCAGCGCTACTTTGGAACAGTGGCAAGAGGCGATCGCCTGTTACCAAAAAGCCATCTCCCTGCAACCAAACTTTGCAGGATTTTACCGTAATTTGAGCCGGATATTTACCCAAGTCGGTCAAGCTGAAGAAGCAGCAAACTGTTGGTATCAAGCACTGATCGTGGAACCGATAGAAACAGCAGAAGAATATCTCGATTTAGGTAATACTTTGCTTAGCCAAAATAAGCCTGAAAAAGCGCTAGTTTGTTACCATCGCACCATTTTTTTAAATCCGAGTTGTTGCGAAGCTTATTGCAGAATAGCAGAAGCTGCTAGCGACTTGAAACAGTGGGACGAAGCTATTGTTAACTATCGCAAAGCGATTAAACTCCAGCCGGATATTTCGGAGCTTCATTACAAATTAGGAAATGTTTTGCAAGCTAAGGATCTCTGGCGCGAAGCGGATGCTGCCTACAGAAAAAGTATTGATTTAAATCCCAATTCTTTTTTGTCATACTACAACTTAGGCAGCGTGCTGCTCAATTTAGAAAAATGGCAAGAAGCTGCGATCGCCTACCGCACGGCTGTTGAAATTAACCCGGATTATTCTTGGTCTTACTACAGCATCGGTACAGCTTGCGATCGATTAGAAGAATGGTCGGAATCCGCTATGGCTTACCAGCGCGCTACTGAAGTAGACCCGAATTTCTTCGCAGCTTTTCACAAGTTAGGAGATGCTCTTTTAAAACTAGAAAAGTGGGCAGAAGCTGAGGCTGCATACGAACGAGCGATCACCCTAAATGCAGATTTATTTTGGTCTCATTATAACTTAGCTTTGACTTTAGTTAAACTTCAAAAGTTTGAACCAGCAACATTCGCTTATCGGCGGGCGATCGCACTCAATCCAGAATTCTCTTGGACTTACCACAATTTAGGAGAAGTTCTGTTAAAAACTCAACAGTGGAAAGCCGCAGCTACCGCTTATCAACGTGCTATCCAACTTAATCCCCATATTTCTTGGTCTTATTACAATTTAGGCGATGCTTTGAGTGAAAGCCACGAATGGAACGATGCTGTTTCTGCCTACCTTTGTGCGTTTAAAATCGACCCGTGTCTACCGAAAATTTACATGAAGTTAGGTAAGGCTCTAATTAAAAGAACTCCGGTAGATTCAGATCTAGCAACTAGCTACTATCACCACGAAATGCAGCCGCTGCACGCTCCTGAATTTTACTGCGAAATCGCCCAAAAGTTTGCTGAGAGCGATCGGCGTAACGAAGCCATAATGTTGTACTTGATGGCATTAGAAATTAGACCCAAAGATCCAGAAATTTCCCAAAAATTAGAGGAGATTTTAGAAAAACAGCGTCAAACAGGGGAATCTACTCTATTATTAGAGTTAGAAGCTAAGGATATTCGCGATCGCTATATCGCCCGAGTTGCCAAAGGCAAGACTTTTGCAGAAGTCGGTGGCTTGTGGGGAGCTGTCAGCGAAAAAGTATCTGTAGCTAGCAAATACGGTGCAGTTTCTCTGACAATGATTGATGCCATGCCGGCATCCATGCACTGGTGGCAAGATTTTCACGATCGCATGACAAGTTTAAATATTGCTAATTATCACTGTATCAATCAAGATATCACTCAGATTCAGCTTGCAGACATTGGCGAGCCTTACGACGTAGTTCACTGTGCAGGAGTTTTGTACCATCACCCCCATCCGTTGCAGATTTTAGTTGCTTTGCGTCAGATAACTCGCGAGCATTTAATTTTCACTTCAGCTATTACTCAAGAAGTGATAGAAAATGACTTGGGACGCTATGAAATTCCCGCTTCTGGAGTAATGTTTATTCCGGCTTTGGACGACGCAGAAAGAGCTATTTTAACAGCTTATTGGCGGACATACATCAACAACAACCAACTTATAGGGATAACTGAGAAAGCAGTTTTTGACATAAACAACTTTGCGGCGTGCTGGTGGCTGCCTACAGCTACTGCTTTAGAAGCTATGTGCAAAGTCGCGGGATTTAATGTTTTAGACAAAGGATTGACTTGGGACAATAATGCTTTGACTCTGCTGCTGGGGATTTGAGGATTGGTAAAGGAATAATAACAGGACTTGCTTGTTCACAAACGGCTAAACACCCGGTTTATGAGCGGATTTATCGTTTTATTTCCCCAATATTCCTACTAGAAACCGGGTGTTTTCCGTAAATCCTAAATAAAATAGCTGTAAACATTTTTTGTGAAAAAAAGAGGAACTGGGAAATAATTAATGAACAATCACCAACCAGGGACGCCGTTAGGAAACATTTTAGTAGTAGACGATACACCAGAAAACCTGCGTCTGTTGTCTACGATGTTGACTCAGAGGGGCTACACCCCCCGCTGCGTGATTAACGGAAAAATGGCTATAAGAGCCTGCAATTCTAATCCACCCGATTTGATTTTGCTCGACATAATGATGCCGGAAATGAACGGCTACGAAGTCTGTCAGCACTTGAAACTAGAAGCAAAAACTCGCGAAATCCCGGTAATTTTTATCAGCGCTAAAGATGAAGTATTTGACAAAGTAAACGCATTTGCTGTGGGAGCTGTTGACTATATCAGCAAGCCATTTCAGTTTGAAGAAGTTCTCGCCCGCATCGAAAGTCACCTCAGCCTACGGAATTTACAAAAGCAGCTAAAAGAACAAAATATGCTGCTGCAAGAAGAAATCACGAGTCGCTTAGCAGTAGAAAAAACTCTTCAGGAAAAAAATAAAATTTTGCAACAAGAAATCAGCACCAGGCGCGCTGTAGAAAAAGCTCTGCAAGAGCAAAATTTGGTACTCCAACAAGAGATATCCCACCGCCAGCGCGCTGAATCTGCTCTATTAAAATCTAACCAAGAATTAGCGCGTTCAAATGCAGAACTAGAACAATTTGCTTATGTGGCTTCTCATGACTTGCAGGCGCCTTTAGCCACCATTGCCAGTTACGCTCAACTTTTAGAAAAACGCTACAAAGACCAACTCGACAGCCAAGGTAGTAAGTTTATCGGCAATATCGTTCAGGGCTGCACCAGAATGCAAACTTTAATTGACGATTTACTCGAATATTCGCGCGTTGGCCGGAGTCGGAAACCTTTTGAACTGATAGATTGCAATCACGCAGTCGAGCAAGCACTCGCGAACCTGCAAGGGGCGATCCGTGAGACTAAAGCCGTTGTCACATACAGCGAATTACCTGCGGTAATGGGGGATATTTCTCAACTCGTACAGCTATTTCAAAATTTAGTCAGCAATGCGATTAAATATCGCCACGATGCACCACCTGTGGTTCATATTACCGCTTGTAAACAGGAGGAAAACTGGTTAATTTCTGTCTCAGATAATGGAATTGGGATTGCTCCCCAGCATCAAAAACGTATCTTTCAAATTTTCCAGCGCTTGCATACTCAAAGAGAATATTCGGGGACAGGTATTGGTTTAGCAATTTGTCAAAAGATTGTGGAACTTCACGGCGGATGTATCTGGGTGGAATCGGAACCGGAGCAAGGTTCAACTTTTTACTTTACTCTCGCTTAATTGAGACATAATTTCTGCAAAATGTAGAAGCTATAAGCTAGGTAAAATTAAATACTTTCTATGTTAGAAATCCCAACCTAAAAGATATAATCTAGAAGTTGACACTATTTAATAGTGCAGATGAAAAGATTGAATAATTGGGGATAACTGTGACTATCCGGGTGGGGGATGGGCTACAGTTGCATTCTTTTTTTAAGTGGTATAAATGTCAGTTAGAATAAAATTTATTTTCCGTTGACAGTCGAGTTGGTGCGTGATAAAATCTTAATTAAAACAGAACTTTTGTAGCGCTTGCTTACTCTCCCCAATCTGACGCTCGATGTATGTGTACGTGAATTGAATGACAGCCCTTAAAATAAAAGGTAAAATTCAAGTTAGTTTAATATTTTGTTAGTCAATAAATATTATGAAAGCAGTTTTTAACTTAGCTTTGCCTCCTATCTGCTTTAAAGTTCTGTTAGTAGAAGACAACCCTCATGAAGCTGAGCTGATTGAAGATTTGCTGTCAGAAATAGGCGGCGCGCAGCGTATAGTGCTGACGAAAGTAGAGCGCCTCAGCGAAGCGCAGCAGCGATTGAATCAAGAAACTTTTGACATAATTTTATTAGACCTTTCACTGCCAGATAGTGTGGGAATCGAGACGGTGGCTCGGATACAAGAGTACGGGGTAAATGTGCCGATCGTAGTTCTGACCGCCCAAAACGACGAAGAACTTGCCCTGCGGTTGATTTCGGTCGGTGTACAGGATTATTTGGTAAAAAGAAAAATCGACAGCGAACTGTTAATTCGATCGCTCCGTTACGCTATAGAACGCCAGAACAGTCAAGATGCTTTGCGAAACAGCGAAGAAAAATATCGCTCGGTGGTGGAAAATTCCCTGATCGGAATTGCCATCATCGCTCCAATTATTGACTGCGAAATTCCTCAAAATTGCAATTGGATAGAAGTTAACGATGCCCTGTGCAATTTGCTGGGCTACGAACGCTACGAACTCATGCAGAACAATTGGCTAGAGTTGACTCATCCAGAGGATTTTGAAGCCAATCTTGAAAAATTGTCTCAAATGTTAGCAGGTACGATCGACGGTTACATCTCAGACAAAAGGTGGCTCAAAAAAGACGGCGAAATAGTTCATACGCGAGTTTCCCTGCGCTGCATCCGCCGCCAGGACGGGTCAATCAACCGGATGATCGAAGTAGTGTTGGACGTTAGCGATCGCTACCGCTACGAAGCAAAACTGAAAGCGTCAGAAGAATTTTTAAACCACACCATAAATGCTACGCCAGACCCAATTTTTGTCAAAGACGAGCAACACCGCTGGATGATATTAAATGATGCTTTTTGTCAGTTGGTCGGCAAATCGCGACAAGAACTGATTAGCAAATCAGATTATGACTTTTTTCCCCAAGCAGAAGCTGCTGTTTTTTGGACAAAAGATGAAGAAGTATTGACAACGGGAATCTGCTTGGAAACAGAAGAAAAATTTACAGACTCTGCCGGGAGAGAACACATAATTTCTACCAAAAAAAGCGTCTTCCAAATAGCAGACGGCAGTAAAGTAATAGTGGGTACAATTAGAGATTTTACCGAATACAGACAGCAACAAAAAGCCCTGGAACAAAGCGAAGCTCGCTTTCAAAAATTGGTAGCTAACCTGCCGGGGATAATTTATCAATTACGAATGTCAGCAACTGGAAAAATGTCTTTCCCCTACATCTCTTCCGGCAGCAGCCAACTCTACGAATTAGAGGCAGAAGCAATAGAGCAAAATGCGGAACTGATTTCCAATGGAATTCACCCAGACGATCTCTTAGATTTAAAAGCATCGATCGCAATTTCAGCCACTAAGCTGGAACCTTGGCAGCAGCAGTGGCGGCAGACTTTACCATCTGGAAAAGTTAAGTGGCTGCAAGGAGCTGCGAGACCAGAAAGGCTCACTAATGAGAGCAAATCTGGCAGCGAAGGCGACATTATCTGGGACGGTTTAGTGATGGATATTACTGAATTAAAGCAGGCACAAACAGAGCGCGATCGGTTTTTTACCATCTCATTAGACTTGCTTTGTATTGTTGGTTTTGACGGCTATTTTAAACGTTTAAACCCGGCTTGGTCAACAGTTTTAGGCTACAGTATTAGTGAATTGTTTGCCAAGCCAATGATCGAATTTGTTCATCCAGACGATCGAAAAGCTACTGCGGCCGAAGGAGCGAAACTAATCGCGGGTACGTCCAGTATCTCCTTTGAAAACCGCTACATCTGCAAAGACGGTTCTTACAAATACTTCCTGTGGACGGCATCGCCATTTAGCGAAGAAGGTTTAATCTACTCAGTTGGTCACGATATTACTTCTCGTAAACAAGCAGAGTCCCAACTCCAGCGACAAGCAGTAGCAATGGCCGCTGCTTATGACGGTATCGCCATTTTTAATAATAATAAAGAATGTATTTATTCCAACGACGCTTATCTGAAAATGTACGGTTTGACCAGCCCTAGCGAACTGTATGGGAAGAAATGGAAAATGCTCTACAGCAAAGCAGAAAATATATTTTTTGAACTACAAATAATGCCGATGCTCTTGCAAAAAGGGTACTGCAATATAGAAGCTATCGGTCAGCGCCAGGACGGTAGTAAGTTCCCTCAAGAATTGTCGCTGACAATGCTTGTCGGTGGCGAAATTATTTCTATAGTCCGCGATATAACTAATAGAAAACAGGTAGAATCAGCCCTTCGATTGAGCCAGCGTCGTTACCAAACTTTAGCAGAAGCATCGCCAGTTTGCATATTCCATACTGACCCCTTGGGAAATTGTCTTTATGTGAATAAACGGTGGAGCGAAATTACGGGATTAAAGGCAGAATTAGCAGCACAAATTGGCTGGATGAATGCCATACATTCTGATGATGTCGAGCGGGTAAAAAATGAATGGCATCGCGCAATTATTGAGAAAATACCTTTTAAATCAGAATACCGCTTTCAGCATCCAGATGGTCGGGTAATCTGGGTGATAGGTCAGGCAATTGCAGAAATCGGAGACAAGCAGGAGATTAAAGGCTATATCGGCACTATTACTGATATTAGCGATCGCAAACAAGCAGAATTAGATTTGCTGCGAGTTACTCAAGCAGTGGAAAGCACCAGCGATGCGATCGGCATTGCTGACTTGACAGGGCGATCATTCTATCACAATCAAGCCTTTGTTCAACAGTACGGCTACACAGCAGAAGAACTAAACACAGCAGGCGGATTAACAGCAATTTACCCCCAAACTAAAGTGCTGTTAGAAATGTTTAAAACGATCCGTAAAGGCAAATCTTGGCAAGGCGAACTCAAAATCAACACTAAAAACAACGAACTGGTAACAACTTTATTTCGCGCCGACGGCATTAAAGATGAAGCTGGTCATTTAATCGGGTTAGTGGGAGTAATTACCGACATCACGGAACGGAAACAAGCCGAGATGGCCCTGCAGCAGCAATTAAGGCGAGAACGGCTGGTAGTTGCCATGCTCGATCGCATTCGATCCTCTCTCAATTTAGAAGAAGTCCTCAGCACTGCTGTCGAAGAAGTCCGGCACTTTCTGCAAACAGACCGCACAGTTATTTACCGTTTCAATCCCGACTGGAGTGGCTTTGTCGTTGTGGAATCAGTGGCAAAAAATAGAATTTCGCTGCGAAACTTTAACAATCTTGATGGCTGTTTTAAAGAGAAATTTGTTGAGATTTATCAGCAAGGCGGTATTAGATCGATGGAAGATATTTACCTAGAAAATTTGACGGAATGCCACATAAAATTTCTCGAAGGATTGGAAGTAAAAGCTAACTTAATAGTGCCGATTTTAAAAGCACAAGAAAGCATTTCCCAGACCGAACTGACTGCAAAAAATCAGCTCTGGGGACTGCTAATCGCCCAGGATTGCAGCGGCCCTCGTCCCTGGGATTCCTCAGAAATAGAATCCCTCCGGCAATTGTGCGTGCAATTGGCGATCGCGATCCAGCAATCGACGCTATTTCAACAAGCACAAACCGAAATTGCCGATCGCAAACTTGCAGAATCTGCCCTCCAACAAGCCAAAGAAGTCGCAGAAAGCGCCAACCGCGCTAAAAGCGAATTTCTCGCCAACATGAGCCACGAACTACGCACGCCTTTAAACGGCGTTTTAGGTTACGCTCAAATCTTGAAAACCGACAAAGATTTAAACTCAGATCAGCAAGAAAGTCTTAGCAATATTCAACAGTGCGGTCAACATCTGCTGATGCTAATCGACGATGTTTTAGACCTTTCCAAAATCGAAGCTAGAAAAATGGAACTCTACCCAGAAGAGTTAAATTTTCTAAATTTCACAAAAAACATTGCCGATCTATTTCAGATGCGGGCCTCGCAAAAAGAAATTTTATTCAACTACGAACAAGTATCTCCCCTGCCTAGCTGCGTTTGTGTAGATCCAAAAAGATTGCGCCAAATTCTCATAAATTTACTCAGCAATGCCATTAAGTTTACTAACAGCGGAGGTGTGACTTTTAAAGTCGGCTATTTAGGCACAGAGGCCTGGAGTCGAGCGCAAGGCGAAAATTATGAATTATCGATTTTGAGTTCGGAACTGAAAGAAAATTATCTGCGCTTCGCCCAAAATGCGAACGCAGCCCAACACACTTTAAAAATTCGCTTTCAAGTCGAGGATACTGGCACAGGAATAGACCAAAGCAAGTTAGAAGAAATATTTTTGCCATTCCACCAAGTAGGAGGCAATACATTTGTTGAAGGTACGGGTCTCGGACTCTCGATCAGCCAGAAATTAGCAAAAATGATGGGCAGCCAAATTGGTGTAAACAGCACTTTGGGAAAAGGCAGCACTTTCTGGCTGGATTTAGAAGTGCCCGCAGTCCAACGGTACTTAGAGGTGTCTCCTTTGCGGGAAAAACGCTGGGTTGTTGGTTTTGTTGGCAACAAGCGGAAAGTGCTAATCCTGGATGAAAATCAACTAAATCGCGATTTGTTGTGCAGGTTGCTGAGGCGTTTGGGATTTGAAGTTGCCGAAGCACAAAACCGTCAAGAATCCCTGTACAAATCAGTTGAATTTCAACCTGATGTGATTTTTATTGATTTAGGAATGCCTGTAATGGATGGCTTAGAAACTGTTAGGAGATTGCGGGAGTTACCGGAATTACAAAATATCGTTTTAATCGCTATGTCAGCTAGCGTTTTCGATGCGGCGCAGCAAGAGAAACTCCTTGCAGGGTGCGATGATTTTCTTCCCAAGCCGATCGAAGCAAATCACTTTTTGGCACAGTTGCGCGTGCATTTGGGTCTAGAATGGATTTACGGGGAAACTTCGGAAAACAAAAAGCGCAAAACTCCCTGTTTGTCACCCGCATCGGATTTTCCTGCTTATTCTTCTCTGTTACCTGCGGCTTCTGAGTCGGTAGCAAAAATTTTGAAACTGGCTGCTATGGGCGACATTGAAGAAATTTTTGAGGAGAGTGCTAAGCTGGAGAGTTTAGAACCTAAATTAGTACCGTTTATCTCGAAGCTGCGCCAACTTGCTAAGGGATTTCAGCTCAAACAAATTCGGAATACTTTAAAGCAATATATCGAGGGGAAGTAGTCCGCAGTCAGTGGTCAGTGGTCAGTAGTGATATCATGTCCGGTCGCTCGCTCGGACATGATATCACTCTAATAGCCAACCAAATAATTCTTCTACTGTCAGTTGCAATTCCCTGGCAAAAGATGGCATGGGCAATAACTGTTCCGGTTCGTCAAACACCTCCGTTGATTGAGTCGGCCGATATACAAAAACCTATTGCTCCTCTGGATCGATTAACCAACCCATTTGAGTTCCGTGTTTGAGACAATGTAAAATATTTTTAGTAACTTTAGTTTGGTTTTGGTCGGGGGAGAGGATTTCAATTGTCCAATCCGGGGCGATCGCAAACACATTTGCCACAGCACCATTTTCTTTACGAGGAATGCGCTCCCAAGTGAATACAGTCACGTCTGGAACGATCGCTCGATCGCCAAAAATGCACTGTAGTTCTGGAAATGCTCGCGCCACCTTTTGAGGTTTGAGAGCAGTATTAGCCGCGCTTGTCAACTCGCCTTGAATGACAGTATGTTCTCCTTGAGGCATCGGTTTTTGAATGATTTCACCGTCAATATACTCGCTGGCTGGTTTGGTTTCTGGCAACTTCAGAAACTCTTGGAGTGTCAAAGATTTTGGCAGGGTTTGTACCATCCGATTTTACCTATAAAATAGAGTTTGATCTGCTATTTTACCCAAAAGTACCGGACTCGTGCGATCGGCGCTCGACTGACTTCTTCCTTCGGCTATACCACCTTGCATCCTGCGGCTAATCTTGCTTCTATATATTCAGAGACAGTTTTTGAGAGAGTTGGGATTGAAATTACTTTGCCTCAGTAACGGCCACGGAGAAGACGCGATCGCCCTTCGCATCTTGCAGGAACTGCAACAGCACCCGCATCCGCCAGAATTAGCCGTGTTTCCGCTAGTGGGTGAAGGGCAAGCTTTCGCTCAACTAGAAAACGCCCGCATCATCGGCCCGGTGCAGCGAATGCCTTCGGGCGGCTTTATTTACATGGACGGGAGGGAATTTTTGCGCGATGTCAAAGGCGGCCTGCTTCAGTTGACAATCGCTCAGTTTAAAGCCATCCGCGTTTGGGCGCGATCGCAACAACAGTCAGGGAATCAAGACGGCTTTATTTTAGCCTGCGGGGATATTGTACCGCTGCTGTTTGCTTGGGTCAGCGGCGCGCCCTATGCGTTTGTCGGTACTGCCAAGTCAGAGTATTATTTGCGCGACGAGAATGGGCCTCTGGCTCGCAAATCCCGAGTCTTGGGTTGGTGGGGTTGCCCGCGATCGGTTTATTTGCCTTGGGAGCGCTGGTTGATGACTCGATCGCGCTGTCGAGCCGTTTTTGCCAGGGACGCGCTAACCGCCGAGACTTTACAAAAGCTGGGAATTCCCGCTTACAATCTCGGAAACCCGATGATGGACGGACTCGAACCGGAAAACCCCGCCGGTTTTTACGGCCCTGACGCCGAGTTTCGGGAAAGGTCGCGATCGCTCGTCATCACCTTACTGCCCGGTTCTAGAGCGCCGGAAGCCTATGCTAATTGGCTGTTAATAGTAGAGGCTGTAGCCGGAATTTTGTCGCTGTTTGCCGATCGCCAATTGTTATTTTTCGGAGCCATTTCTCCAGAGTTAAACTTAGAAGCTTTGCGACCTAGTTTAGAATTTTTCGGTTGGCGACAAGACGGGGAAACTAGAACGCAGCGGCGAGAAGGAAGTATTTTGCGACCTCCTATTTCTAGCGGTCAAGAAATTCGGAAAGAATCTCCTAATTTGCTATTGCCCTTGACATTTGTGCAGAGAAACGCCACGATGATTTTGACTCAGCAAAGTTTTAACGATTGTTTGTACGAAGCAGATTTAGCAATAGCAATGGCCGGAACTGCTACAGAACAATTTGTAGGTTTAGGAAAACCGGCGATCGCCATTCCCGGAAACGGCCCGCAATTTACTCCAGCTTTTGCAGAAGCTCAAAGTCGCCTGTTAGGCCCCTCATTAATTTTAGTCAAACATCCTGCTGAAGTTGCAGGCACCGTGCAGTCTTTGCTCCGCGACCCCGACAGGTTGCAGCTAATCGCTGAAAATGGCTTGCGGCGCATGGGAGAATCCGGTGCAGCAGCCAGAATTGCCGAGTGTTTAATTCAGCGCTTCGGCGGTGAATCCAGCAATTCTCAATTGGCTGGAATAGACTAGGGACAAAACAATGTTTTGTCCCTACCAAGTATGTTTAATTCTACTTGATTAAAAAATATTGTTCACTAACTATCTACTAATTTCCGTAGGGTGCGCCTAGGCGCACCTTACTAATACTGCATTCGCCGAAAATTTCAATTCGCCGTTTTTTCTGATGATGGAACCCAGAAATTAGCTTGAGGAATTTTAAAATCCGACTTAACCAAAACTCCCGGTTCTCGCTGCATAGGCAGCACATCTAAAGTATCCGTTTGCGCGCAATATTTTAAATCTTCAATAACACCTAAACCGAGGAGGCGCTGGCCGTGACTTGCTTTTTCCAACAATTCATGCAACCGATCTTGCCAGTGTAAATAAAGGGCAATAGCCCCAAATACTTCATCATTACCAGCAAAATCGCTCGCAGGAATACCGCTTTCTGCTAGCAGACTTTGGGCGATCGCACCAGCACAAACCGTATCTTCCAACGAATAACTCCCTTCCCAACCAGAACCAACAATCCAAATAGTTTCCGGCTGTTTATTTAACAAAAACTGCACCACAGATTTGCGGTTAATCAAAGCCGCCGTTAACACAGTTGCAGCAGCTTGCACTCGCTGCAGAGCCCGAGTACCGTTAGTTGTGCTGATAAAAATTCGCTTCCCAGCCACCTTTTCTGGCGTGCAGTCGAGGGGGGAATTCCCCATGTCAAATCCGTCAACTTTGCCGCCGCCGCGCTCTCCAGCGCGAATCCGCTTATCTGCAGGCCATTTTTCACTCTCGGCCATTAGCTTATCTAAGTCGCTGAAAACTTGGACAGCTTCCGCCCCATTATTCAGGGCCGTTGCCATTGTTGTAGTTGCCCGCAGCACATCAACTGCGATCGCGCAAGCCGGCATTTTGTCGGCTGGCGTAAGTTCCGGGGTATGGTAAATAAAAAGCTTCACTTTTGGGCTACCTGCGATAAATCCTCATCAGCAATAATAATGGAAAGTGGATAATAGAAAATAGAGTCGAGTCGTCAAAAGCAGAAAATATGTCAAAACAGCTCAATTCAAACCCCGCCCACGCCGCCATTACCGCACCAGTAGGACTCCTCGCAGGTTTCACCTATCCTTTGCGAGCTTTCACGCTGATTTTGCAAACTCCCAAGCTGTGGACTTATGTATTAGTTCCCGTGGTGCTAAATTTTATAATTGGTATTGGTCTTTATTTAAGCTTGCTATTTCCCAGTTTGGCAGGAATAGACGTTTTGGTTGCCGATTTGTCCGTCCGATTTAATACTCTAATTGCGAGTTTTCCAGCTTGGCTGAGCTTTCTCGGCGTGTTAACAGTTGCTTTCGGCTGGCTGCTGCGCGTACTCCTAGTGTCAGGACTTTTGCTGATAATTGGATTTTTGTTAGTGCAGTTTGGCGTGATTTTAGGTTCGCCCTGGTACGGCAAACTTTCCGAACAATTGGAACTGCTGCGGAACGGTCAATTGCCCGCAGAAGAACCAATGAATTTGGCGAGTAGTTTTGGGGATATTCAAAGGGCGATCGCCTTTGAACTGCGAAAACTACAAATTTTGTTTAGCGTCGGCCTACCGCTGCTGCTGCTGCATTTTGTGCCGGGCATCGGGTCTATTCTTAGCAGTTTGGGTGGCGTAGCTTTGGGCGCGACTATTGTCTGTTTGGACTTTTTAGATGCACCTTTGGAGAGGCGGAGGCGACCTTTTCAGGAGAAATTGAAGATAATTTGGGGGAGTTTGCCGGCCAGCGGCAGTTTTGGTGTAGTTTGTTTGGGTTTGGTGAGCATTCCCCTGTTGAATCTGTTGGCGATTCCGCTGTGCGTGACGGCGGGAACTTTGTTTTTTTGCGATCGCATTTGGCCGGCCAGTTTTGCCCCAGAAGAAACAAAGAGCGATGGAGAAACTAACATTACAAATTAAAAACTAGGGAGATGCTTCTTCCTTCGGCTGACTCTGGGAGTTAAGCCCCAAAAACGGGCTTAACAACAGCCAGCTAATGAAGAAAAAGGATGCTGTAAATAGCTGGACAATATCGATCGCCGACAAATATCCGTCAGATAATAGTGCAATAGTTCTATCTGTCAGCCCGAATATCCAGGAGAGAATCCCAAACAGCCAAATGCCTTTTTGGAGCATGGGCAAAAATGCTGAAACTTCGGAGTTTTGCAGCTTGTTCATTGATTTAGCCCTTGTTTGCGAAAAATCTGATTAACCTGGGCACCCCAAGGGCTTAAGGATTTTTGGTGTCTCCTCGGATTCCCTTTGTTATCTATATGTTAAGAAATGTTTCCCGATATGACAACGCGCCCTGGGAGGTATTTCCGCATCTATCTCAAGAGGTAGTCGCAGCGCTAACAAAGAGTGATATTTGCTACACTTTGGTAGGATGCGCGATCGCGATCGGGTTCTGGGCCACTCTTGCCATGAGTCCCAGGCGCTTGATATAGTGGGTCACAGGCTACGTAAAAGAGCAAAATCATAAATTATGTTATTTAACAGTATTGAATTTTTAGTATTTTTTGCGATTGTTTTCGCCATATATTATTTCCCTCCGTTGCAAAAAGTGCAGGTTCCCATCCTGATAATTGCCAGCTTTATTTTTTACAGTTGGAGCGCTCCCGCACTGTTGCTGATCCTGCTACTTTCCATTATTATCAACGCTACAGTAAGCTTTCAAGTTGCCAGAATTTCTGACAAAAAACAGCGCTTTTTTTGGGCTTTATCGGGAGTCGTTCTCAATGTATTAATTTTGAGCTTGTTTAAATACGCTGGTTTGCTAACTAACTTTGTTACTGATGTTTTTAATATATCTCGTTCCGAAGGCAGCATTGCTTATTTATTTTTAAAATTGCCTCTACCAATTGGCATTTCTTTCTACACCTTTGAAGGCATAAGTTTAATCGTAGACGTACTGACTCAAAAAAACAAAAGCGAAACCGAAGCAAACGCTTACGTCTCGCCAAACCTCACCCAACACTTGCTAAATACTTCATTTTTTATTAGCTTTTTTCCCAATTTACTGTCAGGCCCGATTTTAAAATCCAAGACTTTTTATCCCCAGATTATTCCTAAATATTTTAAAGATATTCCTTGGAGTTTCATTTTTCGCTCGCTCGTTGTCGGCTACTTCCTAAAAATGGTCATCGCCGACAACTTAAAAGACTATACCTTTTGGATCAGCTTTCCCTACTATCAAGGATTTGGAACTATTACCAACCTGACACTGCTGTTTGGCTACTCAATACAAATTTTCGCGGATTTTGCCGGTTACTCCTTAATTGCGATCGGTTTTGCAGCCGCTTTGGGCTACAAAATTCCCGACAACTTCGACTTTCCTTACATCTCTCGTTCCCTCTCCGAATTCTGGAGAAGGTGGCACATTTCCCTATCCACTTGGCTCCGAGATTATCTATACTTTCCCCTCGGCGGAAACCGCAAAGGAAAGATCAGAACTTATGTTAACTTAATGATAGTAATGACTTTAGGAGGATTATGGCATGGGGCTGCTTGGAGTTATGCAGTTTGGGGAATTTATCACGGCTTTGGTTTAGCAGTAGAACGCTTTTTTGGGTTCGACAAATCCAAAAACAAATTGCAAGAACCAAATCAAGCAAAAACCAAAACAATCTGGCAGCAATTATTATTGGACAGCCTTAGCGTTTTAGGAATTTTCTCTTTTGTTTCCGTGGGATGGCTGCTTTTCAAACTGCCTCGATTTGAAGAAGCGGTTGACTTCGTAGTTACTTTAGTTCGCAACTATAAAGTCAAGCCCGGTTGGAGTCACATTATTCCGACGCTAATTTTTTCGCTACCAGTAGTGATTTATCACATTCCCCATTTTCCCACTTGGCAAAATCGCATGAAACAGGATTCAAATAAAAACGGCCAAAAAGTCTGGAGCATTTATCAAGATTTAGCTTTAGGAATTATGCTAGCAATGATCTTTCTCAACAGCGGTAGCTCGAAACAATTTATTTATTTCCAATTCTAGAAGGTGTTCTATGTTTGTCAAATTCCAGTTACGACCAATTTTGCGCCCGGTACTAATTTTTCTGTTTATAATGACTTTTTATCAAGTGCTCGTCAGCGGCGGAGTTTTGCCTGCTTCCGACGGAGTTAGCCTGCTTCAAAATAATATTGTTAAAACTCAAAGGTATGTATATCAGGATAATTCCGATCTAAAAATGGTAATGGTAGGTAGTTCGCTAGCTGCAAACCTTAATATTAAAGACATTGGAGAGGGCGTAAAGAGCATAGCTTTGGGGGGAGGAGCGAGCCAAACAGGTTTAGAAATAGTTAAAAGAAGTAAAAGCAAGCCTCCTATTGTTTTGGTAGAAATTAACGATACTATTGTTCGCAAAATAGATACAGAATTAATTGATTCTTTGTATTATCCTATTTTTTATTGGTTACGCCAGTATCTACCGATGATGAGAGAGGAATACCGTCCGATTAGCATTTTTGTGGATTTTTTTAAAAGTCGCTCGAAGTCGAATCAAAAAGTGACGCGAGAGGCTCTAGACAAATTAGAAGGTCGATATCTTACTCCCGAATTATCGCAAAAAGCTATCCAAACGGTAGTTGATATTCAAAGTCAACCTTTGTCTGAAAAAGATGCCGAAGCTATAAAAAAAGAAGCAGATTTTATTAAAAGTCAAATCGCAGAAATCAAAAAAAATAGCGGGGCGAAAGTAGTTTTATTTGACATACCGCAAGAGTCGCGAGTTAACGCTGCAATCAGGAGAAAACAAGTCCAAGAATTGGTTAAAAAGCTGTTTCCGTCCGATCGTTTTGAGTGGCTGCCACCCCCGAAAAAGCGAGAATGGCGTACCAATGACGGGGTTCACTTGATTCGCAGCGACGCTAGTGATTTTGCTGAGTTTTTGAGAGATAAATTGCTGAGTACGGTAGCGACGGGCTCTCTTGGCACCGCGCCTAGAAAAGAAAGCTTGTAATTTATTTTGAAGTGTGTCATACTACATAATGAGCAAGTTTGGTTAAAGAACGATCGTGAGGTTGGTACTGAGGACGAAGGGTTCTCAAAGCCCCAAAAGCCACAGGACAAAACATTTGATTATCAGTATTAACCCGGCTTGATATGAGTTCAGCGTCAATAAAATCGAACAATGGCACGCTTAAATCAGATTATTGCGATCGAAAAAGGCATCAAAAGCCGCTGTGTCCAAGAACTGGCAGAAGCTCAAAAAGCTCTCCAGAAGCCCGCTGTGCTTTCTGGAATCTCCCGCACTTACCGTCCCAAAGACGAAGAAGGCGAACAACTGCCGCCCGAGTCCAAAAAAGTTGAAGTCAAAGCAGAAGAGATTATCCGCAAAACGACTGAAGTTTTGGCCAAACTCTTCGACGTAACCGCAACCAAAGATTGGACAAATTGTAGCGCTCGCGCTGACGTAACTGTAGACGGAAACGTGCTTTTGAGCCAAGTTCCCGTCAGCTATTTGCTATTTATTGAAAAACAGTTAGCAGATTTGCAAGCATTCATCAAAAAACTTCCAGTTTTAGATGCTTCCGAGACTTGGAACTTCGATGCTTCGGCAGACTGTTGGGCTACAGAACCGGTGCAAACTCTCAAGACTTTTAAAACTCCGCGCAATCACGTTAAAGCTGAAGCTACCGAGCACCATCCGGCTCAAGTCGATGTTTATTACGAAGATATTACGATCGGCTATTGGCGGACTGTCAAGTTTTCTGGAGCTTTGCCAGCACGGCGGATCAATGAGTTGCTGCAAAGGGTGGAAATCTTGCAGCAAGCTGTTATGTTCGCTCGCGAAGAAGCTAACAATTCAGAAGTTGAGGAACAGAGAGTGGGGGATCGAATTTTTCAGTTTATTTTCCGCTAATTGCTTGCTTTTTTAATAGTTATGGTTTAAGATATAAACAGAGTACAAGTTCAATCTCAACCTTCAACTTAAACCGTACAAATGTGACAGTGCAGGTTCGACTCCTGTCACTCCTACGCAAAATAGGGGGGTAGCCCAATTGGCAGAGGCAGCATTGCGTACAAATTCAACAGCAAGCTATTACTCTAAACTCAGCATTCACCGCCGATCGCTAAAACGAATGTCAGGAAAATCACATCATCGAGGTTGCTGGCTCATATCCAGCCCCCTCTACCAAACGCAGGGGGGTAGCTCAATCGGTAGAGCGCGATGCTATTAATCTTAAATCCTTGACTTAAATGTGATAGCGTGCCCAAATGGGCGGTAAATATAAACCCAGTAGTAAGGTCAGAACTGCTGGGTTTTATGCTAATAATTGATTCAATTCGTTAAATCCGTCAGTCCTGGACGTATCAAGACAGATGATTTATTGCATCAATCCTCACTGCGAACAACGCGAAAATCCTGCTGCTGCTCAAAATTGTCAGGCTTGCGGCACAGATTTGTTAATTGGCGATCGCTATCGTATCCTTAAATCAGTGCGATCGCCCAATCCCGCACGACCCACAGACATCTTTGAAGTCGAAGATTTGGGAACCGGGGAAAACGAATGGGGAACTGTCAAAATTTTAAAAGTCTTGAAACACACCCACAATCCCGATTTAGTTCGCGTGTTCAAGCAAGAAGCGCGAGTTTTGATTTGGCTGGCCGGAAAGGGATCGGTTCCCCAAGTCGAACCTGACGGTTATTTCCCAATTAAACTCCCCCATAACTTCCAGAAATTGTCTTGTTTGGTGATGGAAAAAATTACCGGAGAAAACTTGGCAGAATTCTTAACTAAAAAACAGTACGTTTCTCAAAAGCTGGCTCTTGATTGGCTGCAACAAATGACCAATATTTTGCAGGAAATCCACAAATATCATGTAGTGCATCGGGATATTAAGCCATCCAACCTGATGGTTGAAGCCAATGGGAAATTGAGATTAATTGACTTCGGCGCCGCCACAGAAGCAGACATAGAGACCGCACCCATAGGTTCTGCTGGATACGCCGCACCGGAACAAATTGCAGGTAAAGCAGGCGTGCGATCGGACTTTTTTGCCCTAGGGCGTACTTTTGTACATTTATTAACAGGCATAGAGCCGATCGACTTTCCCGTTAATGAAAAAACTGGTAAAATTAATTGGAGGAACCAGGCTGTAGATATTGACCCGTTACTGCTAGAATCGATCGACGAATTGATCGAACCGCTACCGGAAAACCGACCTGAAAATACCCAAGTTATTTTAGAAAAATTAGAAAAATTAAAAATTAACGAGGCAGACCCCCTGAAAAAGGGGGACGCAACATCGCTTCAATAAATCTCTTCCAGCCGGCGAAAATCCCGCTCAACTTCTGCCCACAAAGCTCGATTGTGAGGGTCAGTTTTCACAGCCTTTTTTAAATAAATTCTCGCCTTATCAACCTGCTTTTCTCCGATCAAATGCCGTCCCCAGCGCTGATAGGCGATCGCCTGCCACTGACGCACCTCCAAATCTTCGGGAACCCGCTGGGCCAAACCCTCAATCAACGCGATCGCCCGCGGGAACCTCTGATATTTCAGCAACTGCTGCAATTCAAAATAAGCATCTTGCTTTAACTTTTGTTCCGCAGCCGACAACTCCGCATTAGATTGAACCGCAGCCTCTTTTCGAGTCACTTTAACTGCCTGCGGTTGAGCTTTCACCCCCAGATCCGGCGGTGTAGAAGTAGGCGGCACAGTGGAATTGGCAACTTTCGACTCCGCAACATCGGGGGGGGCAATTTTCACCAGGAACTTATAAGCCTCAGTAATAGCAATAAACTTATTTTTAGCCTGTTCGTTTCCCGGATTCACATCGGGGTGATACTGTCTCGCTAACTGCCGATAAGAGGTCTTAACTTGCGATAAACTGGCACCAGACCTCAGTCCTAACTGTCGGTAATAATCTGCAATATCCATCTAGCATGAATGAGCGTTTATAATACCATTAAATATGGCAGAATCCTTAAATGTAAAGATTCTGCCAAAATTTACTGCGAACTAGGTTGTAGTCGGAAGGTGGCCCGTACTACTGAGGCGCAAAAATAACTTACGGACGATCTTCGATCACTCTGTCAATCAAGCCGTATTCTCTGGCTTCCTCAGCGGACATGAAATAGTCGCGATCCATGTCCTTCTCGATTTTCTCGATCGGCTTGCCAGTATTCTTAGCATAGATATTATTGAGTTCGTGGCGCAGCCGCAGAATTTCTTTCGCCTCAATCTGAATATCTGTTGCTTGTCCCCGCGTCCCCCCAGAAGGCTGGTGAATCATGATTCGCGAGTGAGGCAAAGCTAACCGTTTGCCTTTTGCACCGGCAGCTAACAGGAAAGAACCCATCGAAGCAGCCAAGCCCACACAAATCGTCACCACGTCCGATTTAATGTGCTGCATGGTATCAAAAATAGCCATGCCTGCCGACACCATTCCGCCTGGGGAATTGATGTACAAAATAATATCCTTACCTGAATCTTCCGAATCGAGATAGAGCATCACAGCGATGATTTGATTGGCAATTTCATCGTCAATGTCCCTTCCCAAGAAAATAATTCGTTCCCGGTACAGGCGATCGTAGATATTAATCCACTGAGTATCATAACCACCCGGCATTTTGTAGGGAACTTTTGGCACACCTATAGGCATAATTCGGAACTCCGTTTAGTTGGTAATTGGTGATCGGGCAATTGGTTAGGGTTTATTAGTTATTTTTTACTTGTTATTTCAGGTTTTTTAGTTTTTGGCTATAATGACCAATAAACAATAACTAATAACTAATAACCCATAACCGAATTAGATGACTCCTGCAGGCAGCGGTTTCGCTAATTCTTCCGAACTTTCAAGAACGCGATCGATCAAACCGTATTCTTTAGCTTCATAAGGCGTCATGTACAGCAACCGATCCATATCTTTAGTAATCTTTTCGATCGGTTGGCCAGTACAGCTTGCAAAAATATCAAGCATCGTCGCTTTATTTGCCAGCACTTCCTTAGCCCGAATTTGAATGTCGCTTGCTTGACCCCGCGTGTAAGCCTTGGGTTGGTGCAACACAATAGAAGCGTGGGGCAAACTCGCTCGAAAGCCTTTTGTACCAGCCGCTAACAGCATCGCAGACATCCCCATTGCCGAACCGAGGCAAATAGTGTGTACGGGTGGCTTAATGTACCTGATCGTATCGCAGATAGCGAAGGCTTCTGTTTCAAAGCCGACGGGTTCGCCACTGTAACCAGAAGTGCCGGTCGAGTTGATGTAGATTTTGATCGGCTTATCGGGGTCTTCGTACTGCAAGAACAACAGTTCAGCGATAATTAGTTCTGTTACCGCAGGCACCAGAGGCATCCCCAGATAAACGATCCGCTCCTTCAGCAACAGGGATGGCAAATCGGGAGGTGGCGTCCGAGAGTTCCCTTCCCCGTAGTATGGCGATTGCACAGCTTTAATTGGTGTGTTCATATAACCGAAATGTTGCCTGAACTGATGGAGCTATTCTTAAAGAAATACTAACGCAATCTTTAGGTATCCCGCATGAAAGTTAGTTTGCTCCCGATTTTAAACGACCCTAACCTAGACGCTTCTGCGCCCTCAACGCAGCGCCAGCTAGCGATTTCGGTGTCTGCGACGGCAAGCTCGATCGACTCCAGCGTACCCTTAAACCTGTGCCTGATTCTCGACCACAGCGGTTCGATGGGCGGACGCCCCTTGGAAACCGTCAAACAAGCCGCCGGACGTTTGCTCGACAGGTTGAAGCCCGGGGATCGCTTTTGCGCGGTGGCTTTCGACCACAAAGCCAAAGTCCTCGTTCCCAATCAAATTGTGGGAGATCCCAGCAGCATTAAACGGCAAATTGAGCAATTGCGCTCGGCCGGCGGCACAGCAATTGATGAGGGCATTAAGTTAGGTATTGAAGAGTTGGGCAAAGGCAAAAAAGAAGCTATATCTCAGGCGTTTCTGCTGACTGACGGCGAAAACGAACACGGCGACGACAGCCGCTGTTTGAAGTTGGCTAAATTGGCTGCCGACTACAACATGACTTTAAATTCTTTGGGATTTGGCGATAACTGGAACCAGGATATTTTGGAAAAGATTGCTGACGCTGGCGGCGGTGCTCTGGCTCATATTCAGCGTCCCGAAGATGCGGTTGACGAGTTTGGCAAACTATTTACTCGCATCCAAGGTGTAGGTTTGACTAATGCTTATTTGCTATTTTCGCTAATGCCAAAAGTACGGTTAGCCGAACTCAAACCGATCGCCCAAGTTTCCCCGGATACGATCGAATTACCGGTACAGCAAGAGGGCGATCGTTTTATGGT
Source organism: Microcoleus sp. Pol12B4 (assembly GCF_036701385.1). Taxonomy (NCBI): domain Bacteria; kingdom Bacillati; phylum Cyanobacteriota; class Cyanophyceae; order Oscillatoriales; family Microcoleaceae; genus Microcoleus; species Microcoleus sp. Pol12B4. The sequence goes on from NZ_JAUBQR010000060.1 coordinate 28,046, forward strand.
GCGCCTGGGAGATTTAATGAAGGATATAGAGCGAGTAGTTTTGGCTAATATTTATATTGGACAGTTGCCCGAAGGTACACAGACGATCGGGCAATTGCAAATTCGCTACGACGATCCGACTGTCGGTCAAAGTTTGCTTTCCGAGCCCGTTGCAGTTTCTGCTAATGTCTTGAAAGTTTATCAGCCGGCCTTTAATTCGACTGTGCAGAAGCACATTTTAGCTTTGGCTAAATACCGACAAACCCAACTGGCAGAAACTAGATTGCAACAGGGCGATCGAGCCGGCGCGGCGACAATGCTGCAAACTGCTGCGAAAACTGCTTTGCAAATGGGCGATAAAAGTGCCGCAACTGTGTTGCAAACTTCTGCTACTCGTTTGCAGTCTGGGGAACAATTGAGTGAAGCCGATCGCAAGAAAACTCGGATTGCTTCTAAAACTATTTTGAAGTAATTGCGCGATTTGAAATTTTAAATAATTTTAAATTTGGCGATCGAACAATTCGGTGATGCCAAATCGCATCTAAAAAAACGAAACCCGCACCCAGGCGGGTTTCAATATTATCAGTCTCGCCTGCAAAAAGCGAAAGTCAGTGTATGCCGATTGTTTCAAGCTGTGGATCGTGTAGAAGCTCGATCGTTTAGAATGTTTGTATCACCTATCAAGAGTGCTTGTATGAACCAGACAATATCTGATAAAGTACGCTGGACTACCGCCGATTTAGAACTATTGCCCGATAACGGCGATCGTTACGAAATTATTGATGGAGAGTTATTTGTGACTAGAGCACCCCATTGGGGTCATCAACAGGCTATAGGTAACCTCTACCAAGAACTTAATACTTGGTCGCGAGAGACTAATTTAGGACGAGCAGGAATCAATCCGGGTATCATTTTCACGGATGCTGATAACGTTATTCCTGATGTAGTTTGGGCCAGCAATGAACGCTTGGCTATCTTGCTAGACGAAGCCGGCCATTTAACCGCCGCACCCGAGTTAATTGTTGAAGTATTGTCCCCCGGTGCAGACAATGAAAGACGGGATAGAGATTTGAAACTCCGACTCTATTCGGTACGAGGAGTACAGGAATACTGGATTGTGAATTGGCGGTTGCAGCAAATAGAAGTTTATCGCAGGGAACAAGCAAGTTTAAGGCTCATTGCTACGCTGTTGAACGCTGATGAATTGACCTCGCCTTTGTTACCTGGTTTTAGTTGCTCTGTCGCTCGTATTTTTGCTTAGATTTATGAAACACTTTTACCGGGCGATCGGCATTTTAGGATTTGTTACCGTTTTGGGTGGCATATCCCCTGCCATTCCAGCAGAGTCAGCGCCAATACTCATCGTTCAAAATCCTGCTGAAGACTTATTTAATAGTGCTTTAGCCAAATCAGAGGCTGGAGACATTCAAGGGGCGATCGACGATTACACCGAAGCCATCCGCCTCAACCCGAACTACGCCAACGCCCACAACAAACGCGGCATCATCCACGGCCGCAATCTCAAAGATTATCAAGCAGCTAAAGCAGATTTCGATCGCGCAATTGAAATTAACCCCAACTACGGCGACGCCTACTACAACCGCGCCAGAGTCCGCGAGTTCTTAGAAGACAAACCGGGGGCGATCGCCGATTATCATAAAGCAGCCGAACTCTATCAAAAAGACGGCAATACCAACGATTATCAAGATGCCATCAAGCACATTGAAATGCTGCAAGAATAAATGGCTTTTGAAAACATAGTATAATACCTGCGATCGGCGTTCATCCGCATTCATCTGCGGTTAAACATTCCAAATCCACCATTCAAAAAATGCCCGAAACTTCCACCGTCACCGTCACCGTACCCGCCACAACCGCCAACCTGGGCCCCGGATTCGACTGCATCGGCGCCGCTTTAAGCCTCTACAACCGCTTCCAATTCTCCCGACTCGAACCCTCAGCAACCGAGAAACTAAAAATTACTGTTACGGGTGAAGAAGCAGCCAAAGTCAAGACAGACGACAGCAATCTCGCTTATCAAGCTTTTCTCAAGTTATACGATCGCCTCAACCAATCGCCGCCCCCTGTAGCGATACATATAGATATGCAAGTTGCGCTGGCTAGAGGTTTGGGGAGTTCCGCCACAGCTATTGTCGGTGGGTTAGTCGGTGCAAATGAATTAGCCGGAAAGCCTTTGAGTCAGGTGGAAGTGATGCAATTGGCGATCGAACTTGAAGGACATCCCGACAACGTTGTCCCTGCATTACTCGGAGGGTGTCGCCTCGCTGCTAGCAATACACCAAGCGGTTCCTGGGAGATTTGCGATATTCCCTGGCATCCGAATATTGTGCCCGTGGTAGCCATCCCCGATTTTGAACTGTCTACAGCCGAAGCCCGCAAAGTTTTGCCAGCAGATTACAGTAAGGCTGACGCGATTTTTAATGCTGCACACCTCGGTTTGCTAGTGCGGGCTTTGGAAACTGGGAATGAAAACTGGCTGCGCTGCGCCCTCCAAGATAAAATCCACCAACCTTATCGGCAATCTCTGATTAAGGGATATGAAGGGGTGCAACAAGCTGCCCTGAATGCAGGGGCCTATGAAATGGTGATTAGCGGTGCCGGGCCAACGCTTTTAGCTTTAACGGATGTGGCTAACGCTGTTGCGGTTGAGAAAGCGATGGCGACTGCTTGGATGGAATTTGGGGTAAAGGCTGAGGTACGTGTGATCGGTCTTGATACTCAAGGCGCGCAAGTCTCCATTTAGTTATTCCACTCCTGGACACACAACATCTATAGCAACCGCCAAGGCGGTTAGGACGCAAAACGTAAGACATTCTCTTCTCGATCGCCAGAACGTAAACAATCAAACTGATCTAGTTGTTTGCGGATGCGACTTTTTAACCAAGACTCTTCTT
>NZ_JAUBQR010000061.1:0-30680 GCF_036701385.1 Microcoleus sp. Pol12B4
GTCCGGCAGCGCGGGGTCTATCGGTGGCAAGAGGTAAACTTGAGGACGGCGGCACCTTTAGGGTTGTTTTGGTGCCGACGCAGCCGCCCAGTCAAAGCGGTGGCGGTTGTGTATCCACAAGTTTTGCCCTTGAGCACTTGCCCTTTGATCGATCGCATCGGTCAAGAAGACAGCCCGCAATTTTACAATCGCAGTCGATCGCAAACTGCTACCGAAGGTCTCACCCGCAACCTGAGACCTTACCGCCACGGAGACCCCACCCGCCTAATTCACTGGCGCACCAGCGCCCGCTACGGAGAACTGCGGGTGAGAGAGTTAGAAGTTGCCGCAGGCGGTCAAGAAATTATTATTGCTCTCGACAGCGCTGCGGCGTGGCAGCCAGAAGAATTTGAACGAGCCGTCACAGTTGCTGCGTCTCTTTACTTCTATGCTAGCAAGCGCCTGTTAAACGTCAAACTTTGGACAGCCGGGACTGGACTCGTATCGGGGAACCGGGTAGTTTTGGAAACTTTAGCGGCGGTTAATGCTGGGGAAGATGCGGTTGAGAATAGGCCGAAACTGCCGATAATTTGGCTGACTCAAAACTCTGCAACTTTAAGCACTCTTTCCGTAGGCAGCCGCTGGGTTCTCTGGCCGTTGGCAACTGCTGAAGCAGGCGAAAAAATGTTAGTCAAACATGAGTTACCCGGTTTAGAAATTCGCTCCGGCCGACCCTTAGAACTTCAGTTACAAGATCCTCTGGAAAGAGCGATTAGTTATTAAAACAGTCCCCGCAAGCTTTTCTGCAAAGAGCGATTAGTTATAAAGATTAACTTGATGAGTTTTTAGGTATCAGAAACTTTTTCTCTTTTGAATCACATATTTTGGGCGGCCTAAGAGTGCCCACCACAATATTTTAATTCTAGAGAGATAGTTTAATTTAAATGGCGATCGGCTCGAATCGAACTCTTTGCGTGACAATAAAATCTCAATCCCTATCACTCTATAGTGTCGGGGAGAATTTCGACTACATACTCCGGTACATATTCGGGTCGATTTTCGGATCGATTCGGAGGCACATTCTGGGGAACCTTCTCCGGTGGATGTTCGTGCCTGACTCGCCGGATCGGGAGATTGGCAATTAGTGCTGTGGCCCGCTGGTCGCTCTCCAGCGAGAACTCAGACCCGGTGGTATCGATTTCCACGTAGCGAGATACCACCTCTAGAATTTCTCGGCGCATCGACTCAACCATTTCTGGGCTGAGTTCTGAGCGGTCGTGGGCTAGAACCAGTTTGAGGCGCCGTTTTACCTCGTCGCGGCTGTTGTCAGGGGTGCGCGGGAAAAGTCGTTCGAGAAGTGTATAAATCATGGGTACGGCTGGTTTGTCAAGGGTTAGGCATAGAAAAGGTCATACCATTTTCGATTTTCGATTTTCGATTTTCGATTGGGAAACCACTGAGTCCCGTCTGGTTTGGAGCGGGTCTACAGCTTCATTCTTTTGGGGAACTGGTGTCACTGGGAGAAAATTGGGGGTAGTTTTTGTGATGCGGTCGCTGCTTTTAAAGATCGATCGCCAATATTGCAGCACATCACATAATTTTAGTATTTAAGAACTTGCGGAGGCGAGTAAAAAAGTTTTCCCGACGGGGATTGAGATCTAGAAAATCAACTTTTTCGCCTTCTAAGCGGCGGGCAATATTGTCGAAGGCAGTTCCAGCTAAAGAGGCCGTTTCCGACAATACTAATGGTTCGCCTCGGTTGGTGGAAACGATGACGCGCTCGTCGTCGGGAACGACGCCTAACAGCGAAATGGCGAGGATTTCCCGCACGTCTTGCACCGACATCATATCATTTGCCAGCACCATTGCGGGCCTGATCCGGTTGACGATTAGGTTGATTTTCTTGACGTTGTTGGCTTCCAGCAGACCGATGACTCGATCGGCATCGCGGACAGCAGCGATTTCGGGAGTGGTGACAATTATTCCTTCTTGAGCCGGCGCGATCGCATTTTGAAAACCTTGTTCAATTCCAGCAGGAGAGTCGATCAAAATATAGTCGTATTTTGCTCCCAACATCCCCACAAGCTGCTTCATTTGCTCAGCGCTGATGGCATCTTTCATCCGAGTTTGGGCAGCCGGCAACAGCACCAAGCGCGGCTGCCGCTTGTCTTTCACCAAAGCTTGCTCTAATCTGCACTCTCCAGCGAGAACTTCTAATGCCGTGTAAACAATCCGATTTTCTAAGCCCAGCAGCAAGTCTAAATTTCTGAGACCGAAATCGGCATCAATTACGGCAACGTTCCGCCCCCGCTTAGCTAAAGCCATGCCGAGATTGGCTGTGGAGGTGGTTTTTCCTACCCCGCCTTTCCCTGATGTAACAACAATAATGCGAGCCATAAGCGATTTTAGATTTATTGGGAATTGGTGATTGGGAATTAGTAATTGGTAATTGGGAATAGTAATGGGTAATTGGTAATGGGTAATTGATTTTATTCTTCGTTGATAATTAGCAATTATTCTTTGGTAATTAGGCAGCAATCTGTAATTCACTGAATAAGAGCAGATTCCACGTTTATGAAGGACACCCGCTTATCGCTCCCCCGCTGTAGAGGCACGGCGAAAGCCTTTGCCCCTACTTCATAAACTCGCAACTCTCCTTGTTTTATTAATTCTCTATGAATTTGCACTTAAATTTTAAATCGTCTTTTAGTGACTGATTTAGCCTAGGCAAAAATTATCAAGTGCAGGCTTAAAGAGAAATAGTATTACCAATTACTCACTACTAATTCCTAATTACCTATTACCAATTATCCATTATCGATTACTCATTACCCCCGACTAACTGCGATTTGTCAAAATCAGAGGCTCTACCGATCCGAATCCCTTGAGGCGTCACATAGGCGACTTCCGGGAAAAACTGAGCGGGTGAGGTTTCTGGGCCTCTGGCAACATACTTAGCAATCCTAATCACCATCGGTTCCATCTGCAAGGTCATAATCACGCTTTTGGTATTGCCACCGGCACCGGCGTGCACGACTCCCCGCAAACGGCCCCAAACTAGGATATCGCCTCCGGCGATGACTGATCCGCCTGGATTTACGTCTCCCAAAAGTACGACGGTACCCGGATGGCGAATTTCTACGCCCGAGCGCACTGTCATCTGCAAATATAAAGGTTCCGCCAGCGATTGCGGTTTTTGAGTGGCGGCTTTATTCAGGGAAGAAACCGGAGGCTGCTGTTCTACACAATAACCTGCCGTAGCTGCGGCAACGGCGGTTTGGCGGCGACTGGTGTGGACTCGTTTGAGTTGCAGTTCCACTTCGGCTAGCGCATCAGCGATTTCTTGCAGTTGGCGGATATCTAAAAGTCGATCGCTCCCCATCAATTGTACTTCTGCGTTTGGCTGCCAAAAGCGTTCTCCTGCATTCAGCCTGACTTTTAGCTGCTGCCAAAGTTCAGTCCAAGTCGAGGCGGAGGCTGTTGCGGGTTCGTTATTGGTTTCGGGGGGGAGTAGCAACAGTAGCTGTCCATCTTCGGTTTTGAGTCGGACTTGCAGCTCCAAGCTGACTTCGGGTGTTGATTGAGGGGCGGCAGCAGCGGCTGCGGCGGAGGCATCGGGTGTCATGGGACAGTTTGATATCGGGTAGGGACAGGTTAACATCAATATTAGCCTGACTCGTCTTTTGCCTCAGCATTTGGGGTGAAAAGTCTTGTTTTTTTATTTTTAACGACAGCTAGGGCAATTCTCTTTCGCTTGTGAACAAGATTTTGTTTTAATGAACCACAGAGGGCGCAGAGGGTACAGAGAAAGAGAATTAAGAGTTCAGAAGAGAGAATGAGAGAAGTTCACAAATTTGGTATCTATTGTGAACGATATTTTGTTTTAATGAACTGCAGAGGGCGCTGTTGACACAGAGAAAGAAAATTAAGAGAAGAGATAAAGAGAGAACTTGACAAGTTGGGCATCGATTGTTATACACGCAGATAAGATGCAGATAGAAAGAATTTTGAAGGCTCTAGCCCTTACTAATTATTAATTGTCAATTACGTTATGCAGCACATAGAACATTATCGCGGCAGTCTTCTCGGTTTAGCAGTTGGCGATGCTCTCGGAACAACTTTAGAGTTCTGTCGCCCTGGAACGTTTGCGCCTATTAACGATATGGTGGGCGGCGGCCCGTTTCGATTGCAACCGGGCGAGTGGACGGACGATACTTCGATGGCGCTTTGTTTTGCTGAAAGTTTGATTGAGAAAGAAGGTTTCGATCCAGTCCATCAGTTAGAAACATATTTGCGGTGGTGGCGAGAGGGACATTTGAGCAGCACTGGTGAATGTTTTGATATTGGCAATACGGTTCAACAAGCACTTTGGAAGTTTGAAGATACAAGAAAACCTTACTGCGGTTCTACCGATGCTGGGACTGCTGGAAATGGTTCGATTATGCGCTTGGCTCCGGTGCCTTTGTTTTATGCTACAAATCCTTTGGAAGTCATAGAAAAATCAGGAGAAAGTTCGAGAACTACTCACGCTGCTGCTACTTGTGTAGATGCTTGCCGTTATTTTGGTGCTTTAATTGCGGGGACTGTGAATGGAGTTGCTAAAGATGTGTTGCTTTCGGAAAGATATTGTCCGATTTCGGGATATTGGGCAGAAAATCCCCTGGTAGCAGAGATTGATGAGATTGCGGCGGGTTCTTTTAAACGGCGACAACCTCCTGAAATCAAAGGTACTGGTTATGTTGTCAAGTCTTTGGAGGCGGCGCTTTGGGCATTTTACAACAGTTCTTCTTTTGCTGAAGGCTGTTTGTTGGCTGTGAATTTGGGCGACGACGCGGATACAACTGGTGCGGTTTACGGACAGTTGGCGGGGGCTTTTTACGGAGAATCTGGTATACCGGAAAAATGGCGATCGCAATTAGCGTATCTCCCTTTAATTGAAGCTTTTGCCGAACAACTCTTGACTTTATCTCGATCGATCTGAATGTTTACCACAGTTTGGCACTGCATGACAACAGGGTAAGCGGTCATCGGTAATTGTCAACCGCTAAGCAACAACTAAGGACTAAATAATTGAAAAACTTCTTGACTTTTGCAGCAAATTGTGTCTAGCTGATGTAGTCCCCATCTTTCTAAAAAAAAGATTAATTTACAAATCTTAATTTTTGATTAAATTTAGTATTATAATCTTGGTAACTTCCAACTAAGTATTTTTTCTCACTATCATGATAGCGGATCAATTTCCTTGGCTGACCGCAATTGTCATCCTACCCCTCGTAGCTTCCCTCGCCATCCCTTTTCTGCCCGATACAGACGGCAAAACAGTTCGCTGGTATGCCCTAGGCGTAGGCATTGCAGATTTTGTATTAATGTGCTGGGTGTTTTGGACACATTACGATCCAAGCATCTCTAGTTTCCAAATCGTAGAACAATATTCCTGGATACCTTCTTTAGGTCTCAACTGGTCTGTTTCCGTTGACGGACTATCAGTTCCGCTGGTACTGTTGGCGGGATTGGTGACGACTCTATCTATTTTTGCTGCCTGGGAAGTCGATCGCAAGCCACGACTCTTCTACTTCCTGATGCTGGTGATGTACTCGGCACAAATAGGAGTTTTCGTCGCCCAAGACATCATGCTGCTGTTCATTGTCTGGGAATTAGAACTAATTCCGGTGTACCTCCTCATCTCGATTTGGGGCGGACAAAACCGCCGCTACGCAGCTACCAAATTCTTGATTTATACCGCAGGCGCTTCCATCTTTATTTTGATAGCTGCCTTAGCAATGGCATTCTACGGCGGAGGCACCCCCACGTTCGACATGGTAGAACTTGGCTTGAAGGACTACCCACTAGGTTTAGAATTACTGCTTTATGCGGGATTGCTGATTGCCTTCGGTGTGAAACTGGCTATTTTCCCCTTCCACACTTGGCTACCTGATGCCCACGGTGAAGCATCTTCTCCCGTGTCGATGATTCTGGCCGGCGTATTGCTGAAAATGGGCGGATACGGACTGATTCGCCTGAATTTGGAACTTCTTCCCCAAGCACACGTTTACTTTGCACCGATTATGGCGGTGCTCGGCGTGGTCAACATTATCTACGGCGCGCTGAATTCCTTCGGCCAATCGAACATGAAGCGCCGCCTAGCGAATTCGTCGATTTCTCACATGGGATTCGTGTTGTTGGGTATTGCTTCCTTTACGGATTTGGGAATCAACGGGGCGCTGTTGCAAATGATTTCCCACGGTTTAATCGCCTCAGTATTGTTTTTCCTGGCTGGCGTTACTTACGATCGCACCCATACAATGATCATGGACGAGATGGGCGAGATTGGAAAAGTCATGCCGAAAGTGTTTGCCTTGTTTACCGCAGGCGCGATGGCATCCTTGGCACTCCCCGGCATGAGCGGTTTTGCTAGCGAATTGTCCGTGTTTGTGGGCGTCGCAACTAGCGATATGTACAGCGGTTCTTTCCGCGCGGTGACAGTGTTCCTGGCGGCAGTAGGACTGATTTTGACGCCGATTTATTTGCTCTCGATGCTGCGACAGTTATTTTACAACTGTGGGACACTAGCGGCTTGCGACCTTGAGGATCTAAATTTGCAGAATCAGAGAAACAATCTGGATGAAGCGGTTTGTTTTGGTAATAGTTGCGTTTTGCCTGGTGATGCACCGTTTATTGATGCTAAACCTCGGGAAGTGGCGATCGCCTTTTGCTTTTTGATACCGATTGTCGGCATTGGTTTTTATCCCAACATGGCGATGCAAGTCTACGATGCCAAGACTGTCGCAGTCAACGCAGAAGTCCGCCAATCTTACATCGAAATTGCTCAACAAAATCCTCGGATTTATGCGAATCAAATTTTGGTTCCCAAAATTGCTCAAGCTCAAAAAGCACCGACTTTGGGCAAAATTAGAGGGTCTGAATCTGCATCGGTTTTTGGCATTGTCAAATAATTTTATCGAGCTCTATTTGTGTTGAAAATTGGGCGATCGCTTTTGTCAAAGGGCGATCGCTTTTTTCTTATCGCTGAATTTCTGAAATAATCTGCGCCAGATTCTCCCTAGCATATCCCAGCTCAAGCATCGATTTATCCTCAAGATCAGAGGCAACTTTCTTCAATATATTTAGCGCTTCTTCTGAGCCTGTCGTTTTCACAAACAGCACTTGCAAGCGATTTTTTACTAATCCTAAAATAGAGCTAATTGGCTCGCCTTTATTCCCTTTCTGTTTAGCAATGTTGATACTCAATTTGTGAGTCTTCAACAGTCGCATTCTTTCTCTTCCTTGGGTCTTAACCGTCTCCAAAACCTCCGCTCGAATCTGATCGACTAATCGGTCGGCCACATATTGCACGATCAAAGGCTGAAGCATAAAAACAGTTTCCCCACCCTCACTGATTTTGTCAATCAGCGAGCGACGACCCAGAGAATCGAGATTTTTAAGCAAATCTGAAAGCGATGAATTGACCAACATCTGCTCTCGCAAAGTCGCCAGAGAAACCGGGTTTTGAGCAATAGCAATCCAGTAGGCAATATCTTGTTCTGAACTCGACATTCGGTCGAACTGTTGCGCCAGCAAATTGCTGATATGTTCTTCAATAAATAACGCCGTTGCTTCCAAAAGCTTTAAAACATTTCCCTCGAAAAACTCGTTAATTGTTGTCGCTACAATCTTTAATGCTAACAGATTGCCTCCGTAGCGGGATAACAAGATTTCCAACTCTTGATCTTGAGGCGACAAACCTTTTTCTTGGAATATTTCCCGCGCTATTTCCGAGGAAATAGCAGGTTTTAAAGACCGCACTTTTTCTCCCGCCAGCAAAGCCAGTTCCGTAGGCTCTTCCGAACTAACTAGCAGTAAACAGCTATTGTGATTGACCTCACACAGCCGCACGATTAAATCTCGATATCCTTCGTAGCCTTCCCGGTAGTGTCCCGCTAATTCTTCGGGTCTGAGAACCGCTTCAAAATCGTCTAAAATTACCAGACAGCGGTGTTTCCGCAGATACTCGACCAATCGCGAAATTTTGCTGTTGAGGTCGATCCTCTTCGAGGGATCGGCTAACGGTACATCGGGTTTTTGTGGATTAGAAAAAAGTTGAATTAAGCTCCCTAGGAAGTCGGATGGTGCTGGTGTCGATCGCAGCGATCGCCAAATCACAAAATCAAACTCATTCTGTACCTGTTTTGCCAACTGCACCGACAGAGTTGTTTTACCACTACCAGCCAAACCCAGCAGCGCTACCAGGCGACAATTATCTGATACAATCCACTGCTTTAAAGTAGTTAATTCTTCAGTCCGTCCGTAAAAAACCGAAACATCCGGTGCTTGCCCCCAATCTTCCTGTCGCTGTCCAATCGCCATCTTCAATAGAGAGCCTTTACCTCGACTAAAATCGCTCGTTCCCTGATCGGTGTGGTATGAAAACAGCAACTGATGCCTCAATTCCGAAAGCTTTCCAGGGCCGTTCCCCCCGATCTGAAACTTTTTGTAAACTTCGCCGAGTCTTTTGCGAACGGCGATGTCGCTAATGCCAAGCTTGGTTGCAATTGTCGCCGTAGATTGACCGTCGAGAGCCATAAAGACTGTTTCTAACTCGGCATCTGTGACGCCGCGCTCCTTAGCGATCGTTTGCACAAAGCTTTGAGGAATCGGAGTAGTCAAGGTAAGAATCTCGCCTATACTAAAAATCTATCTTCCATTATATTCTGTGAGTTCTCGCGGGCGAGCAGTTAAATCGAATCCGTCAAAGTTCAGCTTGCTTTTTGTTTGGACAGTTTTAGATATTTATACCAATTATCGATCGTGATACCACTTCAAAAAAAGAATACAACTTTAGTAGAACGTATTATAGGGTTGGTGGAGCCGCGGCGATTCCTCTGTAGAACCCAACTATAAATCTTCAACCGCGCCTCCACCCACCGCGCACTCACAACCGGTAAATGTACAATCCCTGAAAGCAGTGCTGTATCAGCTAAAAACCTTCGTACTAGCGTGGTATTCTTCCGTCGAAACCAGTCGCCAACCCCCATCGCCCAAAAGTTCCAAAACCTGCTGGTGATATTGCAACAAACTCATTCTGTGACCGACACTCACAAAAGTAGTTTTAGTGGCTTGCAACTGCTCGTATAAATGTTGCTCGTTCTTCAAATCCAAAGCACTTGTCGCCTCATCCAAAATAGTATATCGCGGTTCCGTCAATAACAATCTAGCAAAAGCTAAACGCTGCTGTTCTCCCAGCGACAAAATCTCACCCCAATCTAAATCCGCATCAAAGCCGCCCAATCTTTCCGGCAAATCTGCTAAGTTTACGGATGCCAAAACGCGACGCAATTTTTCCTCATCAACCTCACTGCTGGTGTTGGGATACAGAAGTTGCGATCGTAAACTACCCAAAATCATATAAGGACGCTGCGGCAAAAACAGCATTTCCCCCAATTCCGGCCGCGCCAAACGGCCCGTTCCCGATTCCCACAAACCCGCAATTGCCCGCAGCAAAGAACTCTTCCCAGCACCGCTTTGGCCGACAATTAACAGTCCTTCACCCGGCTGCACTGCTACCGACAAATCGCTAATTAAAGTCTTTTGATGCTTGGGAGTATCTAAAGTAACGTGTTCCAGTGTCAATTGCGAACTTATAACTGTATCGATTGTTCTGAAGTCTAGTTGTACAGCAGTTTTTTTATTTTTTATAGAGTCATTAAACGTGGCTAAACGATTAATTCCCGCTGCAAACAAACTCAAGCTTTCAATCCTATATACCACCAAAGAAAAGGCATCGGAAACCTGACGGAAAGCAAATTCAGCTTGAGTAATATCACCGTATCTGATGTCACCTGCAAAGTAGATAGAAGCCAGGAATAAAGAAGGGATAATATAAGTTGCATATCTATAGCCAACTCTAAAATATCCGAGATTTCGCTGCCAACCAATTAGCAAATTAAAGTTCCGAACAGCTTGTAAGAAGCGCTTTTTGACCTGAAGAGATTCCTGTGCTTCTCCCCGGTAAAAAGCAATAGATTCTGCATTGTCCCGAATGTGAACCAATCCATAGCGAAAGTCAGCCTCTTTGGAGAGCTGATTGAAGTACAAAAATATCAACCTTTTGCCAAAAACCACCATGACTGTCGTGCCAAAGACAGCATAAATAATGAGTCCGAGCGAAAGAGTTTTGGAAATAGACCAGAGAATTCCTGTAAAAGAAATAATATCGATAACTGCTCCCAATATCAGCAGCAAAAACTCTAAACTTGTGCTAGTGAAAGATTTGATATCTTCCGCAATCCGCTGGTCGGGATTGTCGATTTCCTTTTGAGAATTGATTTCGTAATAAGCGCGGTTTTGCAAATAACTACCTAGGAAACTATCAGTCATCCACTCTCGCCAGTACAATCCCAGTTTATCTTGGGTATATCCGTAAATAACAACTATCGGGGTACCGATAATAAAAACTCCAGCATAAACCCACATAAACCGCCAAAAAGTAATCTGATCTTTTTCAGCCAGCGCTGTCGTGAAAAAATTACTAATATAGCTAATGACTACGTTAATTCCGCTAACAGACAGCGACAAAAATAGCAGCAGAGCTAACATTATCCACTGCTTCCAGCGCGGTATCAACTTGCTTCTAAAAAAGACAAAAGCAGCCAGCGGGAGGATTAGCATTAAAGCAACGATCGCAATTGTTGGTGAGTAGATAATTTCTTTGATCAAAGTAGCTAAGCCAGCCGCAACCCCGTTAAAAGCCTCTGGAAAAAAGACTTGAGCAACCAAACTAATAACACTGACAGCCACAAACATCGCAGCGAACAGAAATATCAACAACAGCACTACTAATCCTAAAAAGATTCTGCCACCTCCCGGCTCTAAAGGATAAAAGTAAGGTTGAGCGATCGCAATAAATCTCTGCCACAACTGACGGTCAAATCGATTCATCTTTGCTGTTTACAAAACTACTTTGACTGTTCTAACATATCAAGCCTGGTGACAAAATGCAGCAGTAATTTATTTCGGAGTTTCGCGAAAATTTTGTCTCACCCACAGACGGAAACTTATTTTTCGAATTAACTGGTGGACATAAGAATCTTAGGAACTTACTTCAAGCTTTTAGATTCATCTGTTGAATCAATTATTTAATTTCAAATCTCAAATTGCTCTAGCTGGAAGAACTTGCGCTATCGCCGGCCAAGTCCGACTGCAATTTACTGCTGTAAAATCGTTGGCTAATTCCTAAAATTACTTGTTTCATTAGCCAATACAAAACAGCAATTACTACAAAAGTTACCGCCATGACTAAAATCGGACGCTTGCCTATCAAATCGTTCATTACTGTGTTAACTAGCGCATCGGGGTTAGTAAGAATGTCCCAAGTGTTGAAGCGGATAAATCGCCCTAAGTAAATGCCGATCGCCGAAAGTGCGTGTATAGTTATCTCCGTTGCCAGGATAAATTTACTCCAACCCTGCTGCTTTAAATAGTAACCCAAATTCATCACGGACAGCACGTAAGCTCCAAACCCCGCCAGCATAAATGCCAGATACTGCGGGATCAAAGCTAGAGTCACAATCCACACCGAGTTCCCCTCTTTAATCTGACGGATCAGGTGAATGATATCAGTTAAAACGTAGGGCGCATTAGGCAAAAATGCGATAAACCAGAAAAAACCGCCCCACCAGCGGAGAGAGCGAACTCCGCGCTGCTGCAGTACCCAGATCTCTACAGCCATGAGTGCCAGTGTAATAACGATCGCGCCCAAAACGTAAGTTTTACCCACATCTTGCACAATATGCTTCAGATAAGCCAAAACATGGCGCGTACTGGGCAAAAAAGTAGCGCCCAGGAGAAAGGCCGTACCCCACAGCAGCCAGGGCGATCGAGGTTTGCGGAACAGCCAAAAACTCAGGCCCAGCGGTACTAAAGCCAAAAACAAATTCCAAGACATCCACCGGACATTGTGTCCCATTGCTTGCAGCGCTTCCAGGATTAATCCCATCATGTCAATTTTTATACAATTAAAGGTTTGATACAGCACCGCTTCCTTAGCAGCTTCAATCTATTTTAGTCGTTAACTTGTAGGGTCCGTCACCTTATGGCTCCAAAGGCCACGCCTGAAAATCAGGAACTGCTAATACTTGTAGGGTGCCTCAGCTTATGACTCGACGCCCGCGCCTGAAAATCTCAACTCGACTGACGCATTCTACCACTGTGAATTGAATTCTAAAATCTAAAATCTAAAATCGACTGACTTACTCTACCACTGTGGATTGAATTCTAAAATCTAAAATCTAAAATCGACTGACGCACCCTACTATTCATGCACTTAGTCGATCGGAATCTCAATCTTAAAAGTCGTTCCGCATCCTATGGATGAAATACAGTCAATCTTACCCTTGTGCTTTTCCACCACAATCGAGTGCGCGATAGACATTCCCAGCCCCGTACCTTTTCCCACAGCTTTCGTAGTAAAAAACGGGTTAAAAATTCTATCAACTATCTCATCGCGAATGCCTGTACCGTTGTCCGAAATTTCTACCCTAAGAGTTTTCTGGGGAGTTACACCCGTGGAAATAGCAATCCGTCCACTCTTTGTCTCTGATTGTGGAACCGATAACTGGTGATATCGTTCTTCAATAGCATCAATTCCATTAGCAATAATATTCATAAATACCTGATTCAGTTGGCTCGCATAGCACTCCACAAGTGGCAGTTTTCCAAACTCCTTAATTACTTCAATTTCCGGGCGGCCGTCTCGACTCTTCAAGCGGTGCTGCAAAATTAACAAAGTACTCTCAATTCCCGCGTGAATATCAACCGGCTTCATTGCCGATTCGTCGAGGCGTGAGAAATTTCTGAGGGACAACACAATTTGCCGGATGCGCTCGCTTCCTACCTGCATTGAACCCATAATTTTTCTTAAATCCTCAGCCATGAAGCCCAACTCAATCTCTTCTATGTGAGCGAGAATTTTTGAATTAGGTTCGGGATACTCATGCTCGTAAATAGTCACCAGATCGAGTAACTGTTTTGTATACTCGTTGAGATAATCAATGTTAGCGTGAATGAAATTAACGGGATTATTAATTTCGTGAGCAATCCCTGCGACTAATTGCCCCAAAGAAGACATCTTTTCAGTTTGAATGAGCTGAGTTTGAGTAGAGCGCAATTCCAGCAGCGCTGACTCTAAATCTCGAGCTTTTTCTCTTTCTCGCGCCTCGCTTTGCCGCAGTGCTTCCTCTGCTTGCTTGCGAGTCGTAATATCCTGGGAAACTCCAATTATTACTTTAGCCTTACCGTCTGCACTCCTGCTAAAAATAGTATCCCGACTTTGCAGCCACAAAAATTGACCATCTGCTGCCCGCACCCGGTACTCTATTTCCCTAGTTTCGCCATCTTCAACTCCTGTAAAGCTGGCGTGATGTTTCCCGATTTTAGGGAAATCTTCCGGGTGTATTAACTGAGGCATTAGTGAGGAATCCATCGCTGTAATGTCATCGCTGCTATAGCCCAAAAGCTGCATTATTGAAGTATTAGTGTAGATATTTCGCTGTTTTTCCAAATCGTAGAGATACAAAATACCGGGAGTAGCATCGGCTACTTTTTTAATGAACTGTTGGCTTTCTTGCAAAGCTAACTCAGCTTGTTTGCGATCGGTAACATCAACGGTGATGCCGTCCCAAAGAATATCGCCATTTTCTTTAGCTTCAGGACGCGAGTTTGTCTGAAACCAGCGAACCTTGCCCGAAGGCAGCACGAGCCGTCCTTCCCACTGCCAAGGCTGCAAAGTTTGCGCTGAAATAGCAACAGATTCGTAGTAATTTTGGCGGTCGTCGGGATGAACCAAATCTGTTAGCAAAGCCGAATTCTGCAGAATAGCTTCTGGTTCTAACTCAAACATTTCTAGGGAACCAGGACTCATGTAAGGAAAGCTAACAGAGCCATCTGCACGCAACAAACATTGATAAATGATTCCCGGCAAATTAGCAGATAGCTTTTGGAATCTTGCCTCACTTTCCCGCAGTGCTTCCTCTGCTTGTTTGCGCTCCGTAATGTCAGTAATTGAACCAACCATGCGACCTGCTTTTCCAGATGCGTCCCACAAAGCTTGTCCCCGACTCAATATCCATTTGTAGGTGCTGTTGTAGCACCACAATCGGTACTCGGTGATGTAATGCGGCGTTTTCTTGTTTAAATGGTCTTGGAGAGCTTGCATTACTAAGGTTAAATCGTCGGGATGCGTACCCCTATTCAATTCGCCAAAGTAATCGAGAGTTTGGCTGTGTTCGTATCCAGTTATTTCTTTAAATCGATCAGACAAGAATAGTTCCCCTGTTTGCAAGTTCCAATCCCAAATGCCGTCATTGTTGCCTTTGAGTGCTAACTGCCAGCGTTCTTCAGTTTGCATCAATTGAGCAGTTCTATCTTTGACTCTATTTTCTAGTTCTTGATTGAGATTTTTTAGACTTTCTTCTGCCTGGTTGCGTTCGATCGCAATTCCTGCTAAATTAATAATCGCTGCTATCAATTGCAACTCAAATTTTTGGGGGTAGCGCGGTTGGGGATAATACATTCCAAAAGTTCCCAAAACTTGACCCTGAGATGAGAAAATAGGAGTAGAAAAGCAAGCTCTCAGTCCAAAACTCAAGGCTAAATCTCGAAAATTTTTCCACAAAGGATCGCTGCCGATATCTGTAACGATTACCTGTTGGCGACTAAAAGCAGCAGTGCCGCAGGAACCGACATCCGGGCCGATAGCTATGCCATGAATAGCAGCATTGTAGCTGTCGGGCAAACTGGGCGCGGCTCCGTGAAGTAAATGTTCGCCATCTGGAGCTAGAAGCAATATCGAACCCATGACATCTCTAGATTGCTGCTCGATAATTTTAACTAAAGTATTTAAAGTCTCGCCAAGAGTTGCGCCCTTAGCAATCATTTCTAAAATTTGTTTCTGACCGGTTAACCAATTTTCAGCTTGCTTGCGCTCTGTAATGTCGCGGGCAACCCACAGAGCAGTTTTTTCTTTCAGGGGCGAAATGGTAGCGGCAAACCACTTTTGTATGCTGGCAATTTCCAGGTTATATTCAAAAGTACAGGTTTGATTTTTAGCTAGGGCGGTGCGAATTTGCTCAAGAAAAAATTCTCCTTTTTCTGGATCGAATAAATCGTTAATTTTTTTACCGGCAAATTCCGCCGTCTCCTTGTACAATAATTGGGGATTTGTCGGGGCAACTTTTAGGAACCGTCCCTCAATATCGAGCTCGAAAATTACGTCGTTCATGGCAGCGAACAAAGCTCGAAGTTCCGATTCCGAAGCTTGGAGGGCGATTTCAGCTTGTTTGCGATCGCTAATATCCGTCCCGATACAAAGCAGTCCTGCCAAATTTCCCTTCGCATCTAGTAAAGGTTTATTTGTCCACGCTATCCACACCTTTTCCCCTTTGCTGCGGATACTTTCATTTTCGTTTTGGAAGTATTTTTCCGGCTGTGCCAAACAGTCTCGAATCATTGCCGCGAGGTCACTTTCTGATAAATCTGTTTTGGGTATAATTGTGCCGATCGCACTTTTGCCGATGATTTCTGCTTCTGAATACCCGAAAAAAGTTTCAGCAAATTCGTTAAAAAAAGTAATTTTGCCTTCACTGTCTAACTGCACAATCATGCTGTTAGCATTTTCAACTAATTGCCGGTACTTAACTTCGCTCGAACGCAGTTTTGCACGGCCGTACACCCAGCTAAAAACTGCGACCCCGGTCAGAAGTGCCAGCAAGTCGCCTCCGAAGAGCAGCCACCCCCTAAACGGCGAATTCGCAGGCCATCCTCCCGCCGGAATTGCTGCCAACTGCCAGGAACCGTTGGGTAAAGTCACTTCCAGCAGCACGGGATTGTGTTGAAAAATTAACCCATCACCGAAAAACACAGGGCCGGATGCTCCCTTCCCGTCTTTGCCCCGCAGAGCGTATTCGAGCTTCGCTGAGGAGTTGTTGAGTCCTGCTTCCTCCATCAGGGAATTTTTATCGAGGATCAGACCTGTCAAGCCCCAGTAAACTCCTGTTTCAGCCTCGGCGCCGGAGGGTGTGAGAAAAATCGGCGATCGGCTGATGAACGTCTCGTCCCCCTCCAGTAATTTCACGGGCCCGGCAAGTAAAGTTTTTCTGGTTTGGATGACCTCTTTGACCATTTGTTGCTGTTCGGGTAGCGCCGTCAAGTCAACCCCGATCACCCCTTCATTGCCCTCCCGTGGGTAAATGTAAGCGACCGTCGTGCCTTTAACTAAAGTTATGGCGCGAATGCCGGCTTGCTCTGCCATCAGAATTCTCGCCGTCGCTGCAAACTCGGCTTCGGTGATGTTTGGGCTATTGGAAAGGTAAGCCCCCAAACCCCGCATCAAAAACAGGCGGGAATTCAAAGAGCCTTCCAGCTTAGAACGGACTGTGCTGAGCCGCTCGAGGGTGCTAGCGCGGTTGTACTGCAAAAACCGTCGCTGTTCCGATCGATCTAAAATGCCAACTCCGACCAAAATTGCTATTGATGCCGAAATAGCTGCTAAATACGGTGAAATTTGGAATTTTTTAACCTTAAAGTATTCCATCTGCCGGGGGTTAAGGTATTTTTTTACGTCTTTAGATAGATTTAGTTTAGTTTGATTTCTCTAAACAAACGCAAGCTTTCGAGGATACCCGGCTTTTCGCAAGCTAGCACGAGTTTTGGGTTTTCTAGGACGCCCGCCGAACGTGGGGGATCGGCTTGCCTCTAATTATCTATTCTGTGGACAAAGTTTTAAATCTCAAATCGACTGACCAAAAGTAATGTGGTCATAAGCCCCCGGATTCATTCCTTCGCAGGCTCAGGACGGGATCAATCTAAAATCTAAAATCTAAAATCTAAAATTGGTTGACTCGTCATTTACCGGGTAGGGCGCGCCATCTTCCCCCACGACAGCGGTGAGGGAGCGCGCCACCGAAAGACGGAAGTTATTAGCTAAAATAAGGTTAGCAATAATTTTTTTCAGCGCTACGGCTAATTATTCATAGGGGCAATTTGATGCAAGAACAGTTGATGGAAGCGATCGCACCTTACCGCGATCGCGTGGATTATCTGGAAGTTCGCCTCGAACAAAGCGAGTCAACTGCGATTAGTTTTCGCGGGCCTCAGTTAGATGCTGTCAACCGCAGTTTTAGTCTCGCTGGTGGCATCCGCGCCTGTCATAAAGGCGGCTGGAGCTTTGTAACTTTTAACGGTTTAGATGAGTTAAAAGACCGAATTGAAGAAGCTGTAGTGCAGTCTCGTTTGGTTGGACGCGAAAAAACTCTACTAGCAGATGTCACCCCGATTCAAGATTATGTAGCGGTGGAACTGGGCCGCGACCCGCGCTCTATTACTCTAGCCGAAAAGCGGAAATTGCTCGAATCTTACAATCAGTTGCTGTTAGATTATGACCCGCGAATTCAGACGACAATGGCAGGTTATAGCGACAGATTTGGGATTACTTATTTTGTGAATTCTCAAGGTACTTGCATCGCTCAAGAGCGCTTGGACGTGACCGGCCGTTTCGGGGCGATCGCCCGCGGCGAGGGCGGTGTCGTCCGCCAAGGGTTTGAGTCGATTCACTCGCGATCGGATTACGATGTGTTGACAAATATTGAAGATCGTGTTAAGAGTGCGGCCGTTCGAGCTGTGGGGCAACTAGAGGCAAAATCGGTAAAAGGCGGTCAGTATCCGGTGATTTTAGACCCTTATTTATCGGGGGTGTTTATTCACGAAGCTTTCGGGCATTTGTCGGAAGCAGACGGCATTTACGAAAACCCGAAAATGCAGGAATTGTTGACTTTGGGCAAGCCTGTGGCTATCGAACAATTGAATGTAATAGACGATGCAACTGTGCCGGGATTGCCGGGAACTTTGAAATACGACGACGAAGGCGTGCCGGCTCAGTGCAAGCATTTAATTAAAAATGGAGTTTTAGCTGCTCGGATGCACAATCGCGAGACTGCGGGCAAAATGGGCGAAAGTCCGACAGGAAATGCCCGGGCTCTGAGTGCTACTTTTATGCCTTTGGTGCGGATGACTAATACTGCGATCGAGTCTGGCGAACATTCTTTTAACGAAATGGTTGCCGACATTGACGAAGGAGTTTATGCAGTGCGGATGTTGGGAGGACAAACCAACGGCGAAATGTTTACTTTTGCGGCGGCTCAAGGGTTCATGATTCGCGACGGCAAATTGGCGGAACCGGTGAGCGATGTCACTTTAAGCGGCAATGTATTTCAGACTTTAAAGGATATTGAGTCTATAGGAAACGACTCGGTTTATGCCTACGGCGGTTGCGGTAAAAATGGCCAGAGCGGTTTGCCCGTAAGTGTCGGCGGCCCCCATCTCCGGATTAAAAATGTTGTAGTCGGAGGAAGGTAATCATTAGTCATTAATTATTAGTTCAAAACTTAGGCAACTGGCACATGGTGAAGGCGTCCTCACGCCTCACCATGTGCCAGTGCGGGATACTGACAAGTTCACAAACCACTGAAAATCTATTATTGAGGGCTTCACTGAGGTCGTTCGGTGTTTGGAGACTTCAGAAATTACAGAGAAATTGGGGAAGTGCGATCGCGATATAGATTCTACCAGCTTTACCCTAATTTTTTGTTTAATTCCCCTTAAGTTGCCTGCATCTGTAACCGAGCGCGTTGCCTAATGGGAATCTCAATCACAAATTCTGCACCTTCATCTGGCTGCGAAAAACACTTCAAATTTCCGCCGTGCTTCTCCACCACAATCTGATAGCTGATCGATAATCCCAAGCCAGTGCCATCACCCACTGGTTTAGTTGTGAAGAAAGGATTAAAAAGTCGATTTATTACATCGCCAGTCATCCCCGGTCCATTATCTTTAAAACTGATTCTTACCCACTCGCTATTGAGCATAGAAGTACCAATCGTAATCGTCCTAGGCTCGTTTTTAATGTGCTCAGGGCTGCCTTTTTTCTCATAGTGATTCAAGGCATAAATGGCATTGCTCAGGAAGTTCATAAATACCTGATTTAACTGACAGGCATAACATTCTATTTGTGGCAA
Organism: Microcoleus sp. Pol12B4; assembly: GCF_036701385.1. NCBI lineage: Bacteria > Bacillati > Cyanobacteriota > Cyanophyceae > Oscillatoriales > Microcoleaceae > Microcoleus > Microcoleus sp. Pol12B4. Next base: position 19,044 of record NZ_JAUBQR010000061.1, read on the forward strand.
ATCTCCGTATTCTTGAATAACTTGAATAGCCGAAGAATTCGGCTTAGCCTTGAGCTGACTATGCAAAATTACTAGAGAGCTGTCGATTCCCTCGTGAATATTAACGGGTTTCATCTCAGCTTCGTCTAGGCGCGAGAAGTTCCGCAACGTCAGCACAATCTGACGGATACGTTCTGCCCCCAATTTCATCGAAGACAGCATTTTAGGCATATCCTCTTTGATAAATTCCAGCTCGATTTTCTCAATTAAAGCGTCGATCTCAGGGTATTTATGGGCATCGTGATCCTGGTAAAGCGTGATTAAACTCAATAGCTGATGAGTGTAATCATTGACATAATTTAAGTTGCCATAGATGAAGTTAACGGGATTATTAATTTCGTGGGCAATACCGGAAATTAGTTGTCCTAAGCTCGACATTTTCTCAGTCTGAATAAGCTGAGATTGGGTGCGCTGTAAATTTTGCAGTGCCAATTCTAGTTGGATGGCTTTTTCTCGCTCTCGCGCTTCCGATTGCCGCAATTTCTCCTCCCTTTCTTGGCGGGAGCGCTCGTTTTCCTTTAGTTGTTGCACATGGGACAATGTTTTGTTAATTGTAATTTCTAAATCCTGAAAATCTATAGGCTTCGTCAAAAAATCAAAGGCCCCACCGTTCATCGCCTTTCTGATATTTCCCAAGTCGCCATAGGCAGATATAACTACTGTTTGGACCAGAGTAACTAGCTCGTTAAGTTTCGCGAGCAAAGCCATACCATCCATGACTGGCATATTAATGTCTGTCAGTACAATATCTATATCCGGCTGTTCTAGCAACTTTGAAAGCGCTTCTACGCCATTATGTGCAAAAAAAACTTGGTATTCTCCTGTGCGGATCTTGGTTCTAAATTTTTGGGAAATTAAACATTCTAAATCTGGCTCGTCATCCACAAATAATATTTTAGCTGGCATATTGCCAGCCCTTTCGGTGGTAGGCGACATTTTTTGAACTCCTAGGAGTGATTAATTTATCCGATGAGTAATTTTGATATACTTTTATTTATATTATAAATTATTTCAGGAGTAATGAAAAGGCTGATTTCTACAATGGCAAACCGGATGGCTGGAATAGGCTCTGAGTTTGGTAGAAGTCGATTGATTAGCTAAGGTCGAGTGCCCCCCTAGTTTGTCTGATTGGAATTTCAATCCAGAACTCCGCTCCCTGCCTCTCCTCTGAAAAACACTTCAATGCGCCCCCATGCTTCTCCAGTACAATTTGGTAGCTGATATAGAGACCCAAACCAGTACCCTCACCTACAGGTTTAGTAGTAAAAAAGGGTTCAAAAATACGGTCTTTCACGTCGGCGGTCATTCCCGGCCCATTGTCCAGAATTTGAATGACGACACGGGAGTTTTCCTCTAGCAGAAAAGTGCGAATAGTAATGGCGAGCGGGCAAGCGCGGATGTCCTCTAGTGACCGTTGTTTGTTGTACTCCTTCAAAGCATCAATCGCATTAGAAAGGATGTTGATAAACACCTGGTTGAGTTCGGCAGCATAGCATTCGACTAAAGGCAGAGCGCTGTAGTCCTCTATCACTTGAATGTCTGGACGCGCTGCCCTTGTGTGAAGTCGATTCTGCAAAATCATCAGGCTGCTTTTTATCCCCTGGTGAATGTCAACAGGCTTTATGTGAGCTTCATCCAACCTTGAGAAGTTACGCAAAGACAAAACAATCTTCTGAATGCGGTCAACACCCCCTTTCATCGAAGCCATAATGTGGGGTAAATCTGCTATCAGAAATTCCAAATCTATGGCTTCGATTTCAGTTTGAATCTCCGAAGTGGGAGGAGTGTACTGCTGCTGATAGAGCTGGAGCAGGTGGAGTAGGTCTTGGATATAATCACTGACGTGGCTGATATTGCCATAGATAAAGTTGACGGGGTTATTGATTTCATGGGCAATCCCCGCCACCACTTGACCCAAAGAAGCCATTTTTGCAGTCTGAATTAGTTGAGCTTGGGTCTTTTTTAGGTCTTGCAGACTATAATGTAAATGCTCAGCTTGTTCTCTGGCCCAAGCTTCTGATTGCCGCAAATGCTGGTTTTCTTTTAACTGTTGCACCTCGCGCAGCGTTTTGTTGAGGGTAATTTCTAGATCCTGAAAATCTATCGGCTTGGTTAGAAAGTCAAAAGCACCGAAGTTCATCGCATTTCTTATATTTTTCAGGTCGTCATAGGCGGATATAACTATTGTTTTGAAGGGGAGGTTTATCTGATTAAGTTTAGAGAGTAAAGTTATGCCATCCATTTCCGGCATATTAAGATCGGTCACTACTATATCTATATCCGGGCGTTCTTTCAATTTTTCCAGCGCTTGTACGCCATTATGGGCAAAAAAAAGTTGCCATTCTTCAGCGCGGATTTGTTTTCTAAATTTCTGGGTAATCAGAGATTTTAAATCTGTTTCATCATCCACAAACATTATTTTTGCTGACATATTAATTTTATCGCCTAAAAAATCTAACAATCTACCGCTCTATAAGGGCAGAAGGAAAATGCAATCTAGCAATGTTTACTCAAGTGAGGAACTGCTTTTAATTAGCAATTACCAATTACCAATTACCCAATAGGTTTCCTTGTGAGTTTACTCCAAATTGATTATTTTATTTTTGAGTGTATCAAAATTAACAGGCTTAGTAATATAGTCATCAGCTCCATAAGCTATCGCGGTTTGGTAATTTCTCTCATCTCCATAAGCGGTAATCATAAAAACTTTTAGGTCAGGAAACTTTTCTTTAAGAATCCTGAGCAGTTCTAGCCCATTCATTCCGGGCATATTAATATCGGATAAAATCAAGACAATAGATGCCTTGTCCTGGTTTTCTAAGTAGTTCAAAGCTGCCTCTGCAGATAGGCAAAAATGAAATTGAATTTGCCCTGCTTTGATTTCTTTCCTAAATTTTTGCTTGAACAGTGACTGAATATCTTCCTCGTCGTCTACAACCATTACTTTCATTTTGTTGACTCCTTAATTTCGGCTACTTTTTTTGGGCAATATGATTATAAACTCTGTGTAATTTCCTACCTCTGTTTCGACTTTTAGTTCTCCTCGATGTTGCTGGACGATAACATCCTGACTAATGGAAAGACCTAGACCAGTACCTTCCGCTGGTGGCTTTGTAGTAAAAAAGGGATTGAAAATTTTATCGAGTACCTCTGGTTTTATACCTGAGCCATTATCGCGAATGCGGATTTCACTCGCGGAACCAATATTTCGAGTTCTAACGTCAAGCAGCGGTGAAAATACTTCTCCGATTTCTTGTTTCTTTTTATAGGCTGCATAACAAGCATTGCTAATAATGTTAAGAAAAACCCTGCCGATGTCTTGTGGCACGACCTCTACTTCGCCAATGTCATTGTCATAGTCGGTTTCTATGGTAATGTTAAAAGCAGGTTCTTTGGCTCGCATTCCGTGATAGGCTAAATTGATATATTCGGCCAATAAACTATTTATATCTGTAGCTTCCCACTGACCGCTTTGTCCCCTCGAATGCAAAAGCATATTGCCAACGATTTTGTCTGCTCTTTGACCGTGTTGATTAATTTTTTTAAGATTAGCTGTGAGGTCGGTTAATAGCTCGGCAATATCCTCACTGGTTTCCGGATCTAAACGTTCTGCTTGATTTTCAATTTTTTCAAACAGTTCTTGGGTTAATTCAGCAGAAAGTTCTGAGAAATTGTTGACAAAGTTTAAGGGGTTTCTAATTTCGTGGGCAATCCCTGCTGTTAAACTGCCCAGAGAAGCTAGTTTTTCTTGGACAACAATCTGATTTTGCATCGCTCTGAGATTTGCTTCTATCCGCTGGCGCTCTTCAATCTCATTCTGCAATTGCTGCACCGTATGGGTGAGTTCAGATGTACGCTCCTCGACTTTGATTTCTAGTTCCTCATTAGCTTTTTGTAGTGCTTCTTGGGCTTGCTTGCGATCGGTGATATCACGCACGATCGCCACATATTCTTGCAGATCCTGATTGGAAAGAGAAGCTTGTTGAGAGAATCGGTTTGAGATGGCAACTTCGAGGATGCGCGAGTTTCCATCGGGTAAGTTGAGGGTTTGTTCGCTGCGACTGAGCCACTGCTCTGGCTGAGCCGCTAATCCGGGTAGTAATTTGTTCAGGTAAGACCCAATTAGCCTTGTAATATCAATTCCGAAGATGCTTTCAGCAGCAGGATTAGTCTGACGAATTACACCTTTTTCATCCAGCACTACAATAGCATCTAGGGCTATGGTAAAAAGCTGTTCAGCTCCCTCTCGTGCCTCGTCCATTAAGACAACCTGGGATATGCTCGTCCAACAGGCAACGGCTACCCCAACAAAGGTGATACTCAAGACTAGCACTACCAAAAGATTAGAGGCAAGACTTGAGTTAGCCTCTAAGGGAATACCAAACAACCACCCGATCGTAACGGCGCTACAAATCAGTAAAATCGCGACTACAACCTGAAACGCCACAAAATCTGGTATCAAGCTCTTGCGATCTTGCCGATAACGCTGAATCCACCATTCTGGATGAAACGGTGCAAAGGGAATGCGACGGATAGCCGCATCCACTACGAAAATAACCACAGGAAACAGCAACCCAATCAGCACATCTTCCCGACTCCAAGCTAAGCCTCCAACCAGCAACACCACACCATCAAAAATCAAGAATCCTAATGCCCACCAAGGCCATCGCACTTCTGGAGATCCTCGCCGCAGCCAGAGCCCGAGATAGAGTGACATCAACATTACGATGAAGGCAACACAACCAATCACCAATAGCCGAGTTATATCTATCCAAAGTAAACCGATCAAATTAATTAAAACGCAAAATATCAAGCCTGGTTGCAGAACTCCTCGTCGGGAAACGATCGCAAAAACGGGTGCAACATATCCATCTAGAGCGAGTTGGTACAAAATTCGGGGAGAGTTAGAAACAGCAGTGGCGCAAGCTAGAAAACAGCTTGAAGCTAGCAACAGTGTCACGATTAAGGAAGCTGACGGGCCCCAAAATGGTACGGCTGCTGCTGATAAATTCTTAAACGAGTCTTCCCCCAGTCCTTCAGCGGTGGCTAAGCGCATTAGTACCCAGGAGTTGGCTAGAAATATGGGCACAATTAGCGCTGCAGCTAAGTTCAGAAACCGCAAAGTTTCACTGGGACGACGGCTGTCGGCGACAAAGGAAGAAGCGGTTTCGCAGGCGCAAGTAGCGTAGATCGCGAAGCACGACCACTTCGCCCAGTCCACAAAGGTTAAGCTTGGCCAACTGCTGGGGAAAAGTCCGGGACTCTCTGGAGATAAAGCTAACCATCCCATCCCTTGAATGCCAAACACCAGTAGAAATCCAATTGCTGGGAACACGAAAAATGCGTGCAGTATTCCTAGAGCGCGAGTGCCGCTAAATGCCACAATATAAGCGATCAGCGTGAATCCAACTATGAGAATTGTTCTGGGACACGGAATGCCCAAGGGTTCCAGGTTAGCTTGGATGAGGTCTGTGATGACGATCGCATTCACTGATGGATATACTACCCAACTCAGGAAGTAAGCGAACGCCGCATAGCGACCCAGAGAGGGATAGTTCCTCAGTAGCCTGGTGATATAGTTGGGTGTTCCCCCGGACATTTCTGGCCAATGTTCCCCTAAGCGTTTCACTTGCAGGTTCAGCATTACCCCCAACAGCACCGCGGGCAGCCAGACGAAAATTGCATTGGGGCCCAGAGCCGCGTACATTGGTGGTGCAATCGTTACCCATGCGATATGACCGCTCAGGCCAAAGCCCCAGGTTTCAATAGAACTCAGGCTTCTCTGGAGGCGCATGGGCGATCGCCTATTCAGATTTTCTCTTAGGGAAGGCTGAGTTGGTTCTGAGTGGTAGCCGTTTTCCGGCTCGTGTCGGATGTCTGTCGCCATCAAATTTACCTATTATTTTGGGGATTTTGCTGTCGCGACCATGAGGTTCAGCTTTATAGCTTTTAACTTATTTCTGTTAAGCATTTTTGCTAGTTTTAAATTTTGGCAAAGCTGCCTTTCCTAATCCACCCTGAAAATCTATCTCAATTGATTTTTAATATTACCAGGACTTACGCAACTGTCACAGCTCGGTGTACCAGCACCAAAAAATTATACAATAAACATCGAACAAGAAGTTTTAGTTGCTCAATTAAATAACTTAATAGCAGCCAGCGTTTAATTTTATTTATTATTTTACCATTTTTATCCGCTAAACTTTTGAGAACCTAAGCCACACAAGTTCATGACAAGCAATATGATTTGTTTTAATTATAGCTTGACCGGAGTGGCAAGATTTTCTCCCTGTTAATTGCTTGAGTTCCCTAAAAAATTGCTCAATTTTCCAGCCAATAGCACACACATGAGTGTACGTTATTCGTTCGCTTATTATTGAGTTTGGTCGTTAGTCGCGACTGTCAACTTGTCAGTGATCCGGACTGGTTAAGGTGATGGGATGGGGCGTTAGCAGGCTCAATCTATTTGTCAGGTGCTTTAGTGGTGTAGTTATGAGTAGGGTGCGCCTCGGCGCACCTTATTACTACAGATACTGTCAAAATATAAGCAATCCAGCGTAAGTCTTGTTCTTCCCTCTTGCTTCTTCGTTCTGACTTCAGAACTTAGGCAAAAAATGAATGTTTCAATCCGCTATTGGTACAGACTCGGTGGGCTGAGGCGCACTCTACAGATAGAGTTTGTGCGTGCAGGAGTGTTCCCTCTTCCTTCTTCCTTCTCAATAAAAAACCCCGGTTTCTTAAAGAAACCGGGGTTTTTCCTACCAACTAAGAGAGGAGTCAAAACTTCACAGGTAGCGGTTGCCGGAATTCTGCATTTCTCGCACAACCCTCTAAACCAAACTACGGGCAAATTCTAATTGCAGCTTCTTTACAGCTGTCTCATTTCTTCTTCAAGCACCCGAACCAAATCTTGATTCCCACTGGATCTCGCTACTTCTATGCGGTGCATCAGTTGCTTGTGAATGTTAGCGCGGTGGGTTTCTGCTACTTTTTTTACGTTTTGACGATTTGTGTTCATGGTGGACGTTCCTTATATTAAATTTGGTGTACCTGCTACTTCTCTAATATAGCGCTAAATTCCAAAAAGTATCTAAATTTACAAAAAATTTACAGTTGTTGACCGATCGACCAAACTCCTGTATAAGATTGGTCATAAGTCAATAGCGAGATCTTGACAATAAAAAAAAGCACAACACTAGAGCAGCAGAAGGCAGAAGGCAGAAGGCAGAAGTAGAAATTCTCCCCATCTGACAACATTTACTCAAAGGGTAAGATACTTATGACGTACTCAACATTTACTCAAAACTCACAACTTGCTTCAGCGCCTCTACCAACTGCTGAAGGTGTGCGAGCTCGTGAGTTGCCATCAGCGAAATCCGAATGCGACTCACGCTTACAGTCGGAGGCCGAATCGCCGGAGCAAAAATACCCATCTCCTTGAGTTTGCTGCCGACTGTTAAAGCGGAGGCTGCATCTTTTAACGGAAGACTGAAAATAGGGGAGAGGGAATTGCTAATTGGTAATTGGTGATTGGTAATGGCGCAATATTTGAAAGTTTCAATATTTTGTCGCAACCGAACTCGGCGTTCTGGTTCTTGCTGTACAATCCTCACAGCTTCCAAAGCAGCCGCCGCATCAGCAGGCGTCAATGCTGTAGTATAAATCCAAGTCGCAGCTCGATTACGCAGAAAATCTATTAAAGCAGCAGAGCCCGCAACGTAACCACCTAAACTTCCCAAAGCTTTGCTGAGTGTCCCCACTTGAATCAGTGGTGTTCCCGTACACCCGAAATGTTCTGCACAACCGGCACCGCTAGCACCGAAAACTCCTGTAGCGTGAGCTTCATCTACTAATACCATGCAGTTAAAGGTTTCGGCCACAGCTAACAACTGTGGTAGCGGACACAAGTCCCCATCCATGCTAAAGACGCTATCGGTAATAATTAAACACTTGCGGTATCTTGCGCGATTTTGCTCTAGCTTGGCCTTTAAATCCTCAAGATTGCAGTGATTGTACTCTAGGGCAGTTGCACTACTGAGTGTGGCACCGTTTTTCAGGCTCGAATGATTGTACTTGTCAGATAATATCAAATCACGCTTGCCGACAACGGATGCGATCGTCCCTAAATTCGCCAAATATCCCGAACTGAATACTAAAGCATCTTCAGTTTGTTTTAAATTAGCAATAGCTTGTTCTAGCTGTCGGTGCAAATCGCGGTGTCCGCTGACCAACCTCGAACCCGTCGCACCGGTACCAAATTCCTTAGTTGCAGCCATAGCAGCTTGAATTAACTTGTCATGGCCGGCAAGTCCCAGATAATCGTTGCTGGCAAAGTTAATCAGGCTGTGGCCTGCTAACTTTACCACAGGCCCGGGAGAACTTTCGAGCGATTGGGGCGATCGATACCAATCGGCAAGGCGAACTGTGTCCAGGGCCTTCTCTATCCAAGCGTAAGGGTCTGCGTTCATATTGGAAAGCGATCGGGTAATACGTTATATTAGCTGGTGATCAGTTCCTCCGCATCACATAAGCATATGCCACTCACTAAAAAATACAGATTAGTCACCCGCAGCGATTTTGACGGTCTTGTCTGTGCCGTTTTACTCAAAGAACTCGATATGATCGACGAGATTAAATTCGTGCATCCTAAAGATATGCAGGATGGGAAAATCGAAATAACAAATAACGATATTAGCACCAATTTACCATATGTTGAGGGAGTTCATCTAGCTTTCGATCACCACTTCAGCGAAACTCTCAGACACGAGAAAATCAAAATCAACCACATCATCGATCCCTATGCAGCTTCTGCTGCTAGGGTACTGTACAAATATTATGGAGGCCAAGCAAAGTTTCCTGATATTTCTGAGGCGATGATGGCGGCAGTTGACAAATCAGATTCTGCTCAATTTGCCCAAGAAGAGGTTCTGCATCCGCAAGAATGGGTATTGTTGAACTTCATAATGGACGCCCGAACAGGCTTAGGAAGGTTTAAAGAATTTACAGTCTCCAATTATCAATTAATGATGCAGTTAATCGATTACTGCAAAAATCATACCATCGATGAAATTTTGCAGCTTCCTGATGTAAAAGAAAGAGTAGATCTCTACTTCGAGCAAGAAGAAAAATTTAAAGAGCAAATACACCGATGCGCAAAAGTTTATAATAATTTAGTTGTTTTGGATTTGCGTAACGAAGAGGTAATTTATGCGGGAAATCGTTTTGTAATTTATGCTTTGTTCCCTCAGTGCAATATCTCGATCCACGTACTTTGGGGGCTGAAACAACAAAATACTGTTCTCGCAGTTGGCAAGTCAATCTTTAACAAAACTTCTCAAACTAATATTGGGGAGTTAATGCTAAGATATGGCGGCGGTGGACACCAGAATGCCGGAACTTGTCAGATTGAGAACGACAAAGCTAGTCAAGTTTTGAAAGAGTTAATTGCCCAGATAGAAGAAAATGGTTAAATTGGCTTTATCTTTTTTGCAGTCAGGACTTGAGTCTTTGATTATTTATTTTAATTTTCAACACTAAAGTCCTTACTACAAAGGAGATTTTTTGGGACTGAAGTCCTTACTACAAACGGGAGCTTATTCCTCAAGGTTTTGAGCTGGTGGGTTCAGAACATTGAGATGTTCTGAACTGTTGCCTTTGACTGGTGGCAAATGGTCTACCAAACCCATATCAAAAGCGATATCCGGCAACTCATCAGCTTTATATTTTCCTGGCTCAAACAATCGCCCGGGAGTAAAACAAGGCTGTTTCAATCGTACAACCTCCCCGGGCGAAAACATTCCCCTAAACATTTTGCGTTCGAGTCCCATAATTTCTGCTCCTAAAACAACTTTCGCATTAATCTTAACAATTTTTGAGTCGCAGCTTCCCAATTAAATAAATCCGCCGTCTCTTTAGCTTTGTGAGCTACCTGAAAACGCATCGGATCTTCCACAATTTTTCGCAACTGTTCGCGAACAGACTGAACATTGGGTTCTGCCCAATGAGGATCATTTCTGATTTTTAGATACTGAGTATCGTAACACTTTCCGACGGGAATTAGATCGTAAGCAATGGGATAGCAGTTATCAGTATTGGCGTACTCGGTCGGGCCACCGTACATAGTCATAGCGACGGGCAAACCTGCTGCAAAGGCATCCAAAATTTTAATTGCAAAACCCTCGCCGCGAAAGGGAGCTAAAAAAGCATCGGCTGACAAGTATAAATCAGCTAGTTCTGCTTTATTACAAAATTTAGGGATTATCCGAATTTTTGACTTGAACTTGCCTAATTGTTTTTCGATATTTACGAGATGCTCCACTATAACATCTGGATGTTTACCACCATCTTTGATTATTAACTCTACGTTAGAATCATCTCTAAACTCTTCCCAAAAAGCTTGAATGGCAAGATCCGTGCCAAATCTATACAAATCAAAAGAATTGGTCATGTGCAGAATATACTTTATATCTTCCTGGTTTTTTTGCGGTCTGGGAAAATAGAGTTGCGATATTAAAGGATTGAAACCTAGAGGCATGACTGATACTTTGTCAGGCGGACATCCAGCTTTGATTAAGACGTTTTTAGAATATTGGCTTACGGCTAGTTTGTGGGATAAGTTATTGACAGCATCGTAAATCCAGTAATCATAATCATTAGTGTTGTTAGCGAATTCGTAATTAATAGCAAAAAGTTCTAAATTGAGATGTCCCTTGAGCTCTTTTAAAAAATAAGGTTTCCAATAATGAGACCATTTTATCTGAAATAAGTCTGATGGTGCCGTGTTCATCCACTTTTCTAGCAGGTGGTTTTCTTCAGTGGTGGAATTGTCGCTGATCTGAGAAGCAATTGTTGAAGGTTCGACAGAAATAGGAATTCCCATTTGGTCTAAAGTTTTCGCCAGGGATAGCGTAATATCAGCGAAAGAGTTAAAGTGTTGGAAACCAACGTTAAAGTGAACCATATTTATTGGTTATTAGTCAGGGTAATCCCATCTAATTTGGTATAAATTGTACTTGATAAATGACAGAAAATGCACCCGCCAGAGGCAGGGTTGCGGTGGAGACGCGCTCGGCGACCAACAAGCAGTTAAACTGGGAATGGACTCCCGGCAGGTATTCCTCACTCAGGCAGAGGGAAAAAGGCTGCTGTGAAATCTACTGGCAACGGAACATTATTTAACGTGCTATCAACCTACTCAACCAAGGGAGTCCGATCGCTATTCGATATGATAAGCTGGCTGCCAATTATACAGCCATGATTACGATCGCCTGCATTCTGTTGTGGTTATAGTTTGAAAACGCGCCCTAGGCAAGAGCACATGATGGAGATAAATCAAGTAGGTGGAACCGCAGCGCTCGTGCTTAGGTGGCTATCAGCATCACACTCAATTTTCCTTCCTTAGTTTACGAGCTGTGCTTGAATGATACTGTCAAATGTTTAAAAAATTTACCTCACCATTATACCTTAATTAAAATATGATTACCCTATAATATCTCTGAGTATTTTTTTATTATTTCTTTTCCTTAGCGGGTGACAACGTACCTATAATGCTTGCTGCATAAAGGATAGAGCCAAGAAGCCGCGCTGAAAATAGAGACG
>NZ_JAUBQR010000380.1:0-2997 GCF_036701385.1 Microcoleus sp. Pol12B4
TTGGCACAAACAGGGGAGATTTTAGCTTCTCTGGCTGGTGTTTCTGCTAACAGTATTAGTGCTGCTAATTTCGGATTGATTTAAGAGCGATTTCGGGTGTCAGGCACGAATTCAGACATTCCGATAAACTCGTGATTCCGATAGTAAGATAGGGGTTTTTAACCCCTGTCTCATAGAAACTAATCCCAATAATTCCAAGTGCAAAAGTATACTATAAACTGTTCTCAGTTCTAATCCTGACACTTCCACAATTGTATCAAAAGAACTCGGCTCAGATGCGATCGCACAGCGTCTTCCACAATTCTTTTTAACTCTGCTACTAAACCTCCAGGCCTCTACTCCTACATTCTCCTGCCCATACTCGCCAGGGAAACTAAAATATTTAAGTATAATGATACTTGCTATTGAAGTGTTTTTGTTTTAAACTTGCAATCTTGCACTGGCTCATCCGTAATACTACTTAATAAAATTTCCCAACTTTATCAAAACTTTAATTAAATAGGGGTTTATAAAGAAAAATTTACATAGATTTTCTCAAAAAACAGTTATTGTTACTACAACCTTGAGAAAGTGTTTCCGATGCAAGTCGCGAAACAGGGGAATCATTGTCTTTTTTTAGCTATTAGTAGGTGTATCATGCCACGTTTAAATAATCAAGTTTCACCAAGTACGATCGCCTTTATTGATTCTAAAGTAGAAAATTATCAAAGTTTAGTCGCTGGAGTAAAACCGGGTACGGAAGTAGTCGTTTTGGATGGGAACCGGGATGCGATCGACCAAATTACTCAAATTTTAGCTCTTCGTACCAATATTGACAGCATTCACATAGTTTCTCACGGTGCTCCGGGGAGCTTGCAACTCGGCGACGTTCGCTTTAGTTTAGATGATATAGAGTGCGATCGAGATGATCTACAGCAGTGGTTTGCGCCACAAACCGACTTAAGGAGCAAAAATAGACCGAATATCCTGCTGTACGGGTGCTCCGTAGCAGCAGGCGAGACAGGTAAAACATTTGTCAAACGCTTGAGTGAGTTAACCGGAGCTAGTGTTGCGGCTTCCCAAAACCTCACGGGAAGTGTAGCCAAAGGCGGCGATTGGGAACTGGAAGTCAGAACCGGGAAAATAGAAACGCCGCTGGTATTTGAACCCGAAGTGTTAGCGGGTTACGAGTATGTTTTGAATAGTTTTGGTGCAGCTACAAATTTTGGCGCAGGGTCAGGTCCCAGAGGTATTAATGTAGGGGATTTCAACGCTGATACTTTCCTAGACTTGGTAGTAACCAACCAGAATGACGACAACGTTTCAATTTTGTTAGGGAATGGCACAGGGGGTTTTGGCACAGCTACCAATTTTGCCGTAGGTTCAAGTCCGCTTTACGTCACATCGGGACTGTTTAACAATGACAATTTCCCCGACTTAGCGGTAGCAAGGGGCTCCTTAGCCGGTACTGTCTCAATTCTGCTGGGAAATGGCACGGGCGGCTTCGGTGCAGCTAGCGATTTTAAAGTGGGTTTCACTCCCCTTAAAATCGCTGTCGGAAACTTTAACAGCGATACTTTCCTCGATTTAGCAGTGGTAAACGCTAACCCTCAAGGTGCTTCTGGTAGCGTCTCAATTTTGTTGGGAACGGGTACAGAAAGCTTTGGCGCTGCCACTGATTTCAATGTGGGTTCGATTCCGGCTGACGTTGTTGTAGGCAACTTTAACGCTGACAGCTTCCCCGACTTAGCCGTTGTCAACAGCCTCTCTAATAATGTCTCAATTCTGTTAGGAAATGGCACGGGCGGATTTGGTGCAGCTACTAACTTTGGGGTTGAGCAAGGTCCAAATTCAATCGCCACTGGGGACTTTAACGGAGACACTTACCTCGACTTGGCCACAGTTAACGGTGGCTCTAGCAGTGTCTCAATTCTATTGGGAAATGGCACCGGTGGCTTTGGCGCGGCCACTAATGTTAGCGCGGGGGCAGGACTCTCCGGCATTGTGGCGAAAGACTTTAGCGGAGATGGCAGACTTGACTTAGCAGCAACAGGAACCAGCGGCGCATCAATTTTAGTAGGCAACGGCAATGGCGGTTTTAGTACACCTATTAACTTTGCTGCGGGCACCGATACAACTTCCATTATTGCAGGCAACTTTAATGCTGATACTCTCCCGGATTTGGCACTAACGAACCAGGGTTTAGACAACGTTTCGGTGCTGCTCAATACACCCAGTACGGTAAGTTTTGACACTTCCCAATACAGCAACATCATCCCTGTTAATGAAGACGCTACCGACACAGTAATTAATGTCACTCTTACTCTGGGCGGCGGCACACCCCTCACCGATGTAGTTGTACCAATTGTCATCGACCCCAGTAGCACAGCTACTCAAGATGCTGATTACACAATTTCACCTACTACTGTTATTTTCCCCGCCGGGGCGACAGGTGCTGCACTCACTCAAACTGTGGCAGTTACCATCAAGGCTGACAACATCGTTGACAGTAACGAACAGTTAGTTCTCAATTTGGGTCCGATTACAGGCGGTGTTGCTGGCGGTACGAGTCAAGTTAAATTGTCAATATTGGATAGGAAGAGTTCTTACTCAATTATCGCCGACAATCCCACCGTTACCGAAGGGAATTTCGGCGCTAATCCTGCCACATTTACTATTACTCGCAGCGGTAGCACGGAACTTTGGAGTACCGTAGAGTATGCCATTACTGGCACTGCAACAAACGGCACTGATTACAACAATATCGGCGGCACTTCTGGCGCAACTGCTGCCACTGGTAAAATCAGTTTTGCAGAGGGTGAAACATCCAAAACTATTTCTTTGGGTGTGTTGGGAGATGGATTAATTGAACCTGACGAAACAGTTGCGGTTACGCTATCTAATCCTGTTTCACCGGGTGGCGCGCCGACAATCCCGACACCAACTGCTACAACTAGCATCACAAATGATGACTCTGCCGGTTTCAGCATTGCACCTACGAACATCACTGCTACAGAA
>NZ_JAUBQR010000062.1:0-30479 GCF_036701385.1 Microcoleus sp. Pol12B4
AGCTGGGTGCGGGGAAACTCGCACGCCCAGATCTAACTGAGAGGGGCGGGGAATAATATCCCCCCTCGACTCAACCTCTAACCGGCAGCGATATTAATGACATCATCAACGGTTTCAAAGGCAGCGACTTGCTAAATGGCTTATTCGGCAACGACAATATTTACGGTGGCCTTGCTAGCCCAGTTACTGTTGGCGCGGATGCAGACAGCGACACCATATTTGGCAACGAAAATAACGACTATCTCGTCGGCAACGCTGGGAATGACATTATTTATGCGGGTAAAGATCGTGATGTGGCGATCGCAGGCAAAGATAATGACGTAGTTTGGGGCGACAAAGGCAACGATACCCTGCTTGGCGATGAAGGTAATGACAGTTTATTTGGTGGCATTTCTGATACGTCTGACGGTGACTTGACAGGAAAAGATTTGCTTTTTGGCAATAAGGGCAACGACGTTTTATACGGACAAGAAAGCGAAGATACTCTTGCTGGGGGCGAGGACAATGATACCTTACATGGCGGCAAAGATAACGATATAATTTGTGGCGATTCGGGCAATGATTTGCTATTTGGAGATTTGGGAAATGACAGCATCTGCGGTGGCGATGGCGAAGATACGATTTTCGGAGATATTGACAATATCGCGACGGATGCTAGCAGTCAAAAAGATTATTTGTGCGGCGGTAGTGGCAATGATTTAATTTATGGCAATCAAGATGCCGATCAATTGTGTGGCGGTGAGGGTAGCGATACTCTGTACGGCGGTAAGGGTGATGATACTTTGATTGGGGGAAGTGGCGACGACTGGTTGATGGGAGACTTCGGAAACCATACGCTGCAAGGGGGAAGCGGGCGCGATTACTTTTTCTTGACTGCGGGAGAAGGCCACGATGTAATCGCTGATTTTACGCAAGGTGAAGATTTATTAATTTTAACGGGAGGGTTAACGGTCGATCAACTCAGCATATTTGAGGAAAACACTACAACTTTTATCAAAATTGCCAACACTAATCAAATATTAGCTAGCCTCAAGGGTGTGCCAGCTAATCTCATCACTCAACAGGATTTTACAGTAATTGGGTTCCCTGGTTTGTAGATGATATCGCATCCAGTTGTATCAGAATAATAACTAATAGATCGTAATATTAAATGAACCGCTTTTGTCGCGTCTGACGCGAAGGAAAGGAAAGAAGAAGATACAGTCCTTCTTTGGTCCTTTACCCTAGAGAATTTGTAGATAAAACGACGGTTGAAACCGCGTCTACACAAACTTTAATGTGCGAAAAATATTTGTTTTTACAAACGTTCTTCACGGACTAAAGAATTAATGGGATATCAAAGCCTGATTTGGTATTAGGTAAATAAAGAACTGAATTCCTTACTACAAACCGCAATACTTGTAGGAACGAGTTTTAGCAATAATCTTTCCTTCCTATCGCTCTATTAGACACAACTTAAATCGTTCGTATAGCGTCGGCGGATAGTCCTCATATCGCATTTATTTATCCTATCTTATCCTCTCTACAATTAAGCTAGCCTGCCTTCAGAAGGCAGGCTAGGGCGATCGGGAGGAGTATGGAATCTAACACAATATTTTTACTACATTTGGGGTTAAGTTGAAACTAATGGTGCGAAATACGCACCCTAAAGTTTCTCATTTTCCGGCTCTGAGTATTCTTTAAACTGTCAGGATATTCGGTTCCAAAGTTGCCACTAATTTGAGATTGTACTCATATTCAAAAAACGGCTTTTTATAATCCAAACTCCACAGCTCTAGAGCGCAATCGTCTTCGGAGTTGAGCGGTTGTAGCCGCAAGTGAAACTCTCTAACTTCCGGGCGGTGTTGGCATTTAAAATCAGAAATAGCGCCTATTTGTCGCCTATCTAAAGCCACAGCCAGCCGCAGGAAAGGATGCAATTTACTGACTAATTCTCGGTAATGTTTAGGAAGGATGATAAAATTTTCGTGCTTCTTTTTAGGAGGATTTTTCCGGTGATAGCGAGCCAAATTGGCAATTACTTCAATCTCTGTTTCAGTGTAGCCCAATAACTCACCATTACGAATTAAATAGTAAGAATGCTTGTGGTGCGCTGAATGACTGACGTACAAACCGCAGTTGTGCAGAATCGCGGCAGCCCACAGCAACTCGCGTTCTTCGGTTCCCCAATTGTGTAGAATCCCTTGAGTTTGGTCGAAGAAATTGAGCGCAAATGCTGCGGTTCTTTCACTTTGTTCTAAATTGACTTGATATTTATCAGCCATGTGCAGAATGCTGCGCTGGCGGATTGAACCTTGATAGCGCAAGCGGTTTTCAATTAAACCGTGAGTCAGCATCCAGTCAACAATTACGCCTTCTCTCAGAGAGCGATCGCACACAGTCAGCGATTCAATTCCTAATAGTGTCATAGCTTCTTGCAAAATCAAAGCGCCTGCCAGAATAATTTCCGCCCGCTTGTCCGACATTCCTGGAATTGCCAACCTTTCCGAGTAAGAAAGTTTGCGAAAACGATTGACTAAATCACGTAAATCTTTTAAACTTAACTGATACCCAGCTAGGGGACTGGGTACTGTTCCCCACTTTTCGCGAGCGTTAATAACAGCCAGAGTTTCGATGGTTCCAGCAGTGCCAATCAAGCGCAAAGGTTCGCCATCATGGAATTGGGAGCGCAATTCGTCGATGGGTCTTTCCAGCGAAATCCGAATATAAGCTTGTAAATAAGCAAACTCCTCCCTGCTTATCGGGTCAGTTTTGACAAATTGTCCTGTTAAGCGAACAGCACCTATTTTTGTACTGGTGAGACAGCGAGGCTCAGAACTGTCTCCTAAAATCAACTCCGTAGAACCGCCACCAATATCAATAATCACCTGCGATTGATTGTTAAACTCCATACCCGAAAGAACGCCGAGATAAATTCTCCGCGCTTCTTCCTGACCGGAAATCAAACTAACATTCAGGTTTAATTCGTCAGCAACTTGTTTGAGAAAATCCCGCCCGTTAGGGGCTTCCCGAACTGCACTCGTAGCCACAGCAATAATTTGTTCGGCATTGAAAGTTTTAGCAATGTCTTGAAATCGGCGCAGAGTGGCGATCGCCCTTTCCATAACCTCGGACTTCAAGCACCCTGTTTTTGCCTCGCAATCGCCCAACCGAACCGTATCTTTTTCTCTAGCAATAATCGTAAACGCGGGCAATTTCGGATCGATCCGTGCCACCACCATGTGAAACGAGTTAGTACCCATATCAATAGCAGCAATAATACGATTTGACTCCGTAGAAGCAAGTGAATTAACCATTGGAGTATCGGGGTTGATAGATATTTATGATTATTTCACGAATCCAGTGAGGCATTCTATTAAATTAGCAAAAATCTGGAACTGCTCGCTGGCCAAGACTTCCACCTGTTTGAAATTTCGGCAGAAGTGCGATCGGCAGCAGAAATAGTAAGTGATTGTGCCTAAAATTTGATAAAATCTAGAGTTAAAAATATCAAATCTAGAATTGAAATGCTTACACAGCCCGATCGCCAACCCGAATCCACATTACTAACCGTCGTAAGGCTGTTGAGATGGGACAAGCCAGCAGGAAGGCTGATTTTAATGATTCCAGCCCTCTGGGCCGTTTTTTTAGCAGCCCACGGGAGGCCGCCGACAGCATTGGTGGGCGTGATTGTGTTGGGTACCTTAGCCACGAGTGCGGCTGGATGCGTCATCAACGACTTGTGGGATCGCGATATCGATCCCGAGGTAGAAAGAACGCGATCGCGACCCCTAGCATCCCGTGCCCTCACCGTGCGAACTGGAATCGGAGTTGCTTTAATTTCCTTTGCTTGTGCGGCAATTCTCGCTTTTTATCTCAATCCTTTAAGTTTCTGGCTATGCGTCGCCGCCGTACCAGTAATTATCTGCTATCCGCTAGCAAAAAGATTCTTCCCAGTGCCACAATTAGTGTTATCAATTGCCTGGGGTTTTGCAGTTTTAATTAGTTGGAGCGCCGCCGTTGGAACACTTGAATTAGCGACTTGGTTGCTGTGGGGTGCAGTCGTAGTGTGGACGATGGGATTTGATACAGTTTATGCGATGAGCGATCGGGAAGACGACCTGCGTTTGGGGGTGAATTCCAGCGCGATATTTTTCGGAGATCATGCCGCTAATGCTGTGGGGTTTTTCTTTATAAGTACAGTGGGCTTATTAACAGCAGTGGGAGTTAATCTGCACTTGCACATTGGTTTTTGGATGGCAATTAGTGCGGCGGCGATTTTGTGGTTTTTGCAGTACAGTAAACTGCGGAAGGCGGATATTCCTAAGCCAATTTACGGTCAAATCTTTCGCCAAAATGTTTGGGTGGGGTTTGTAATATTAGCGGGGATGATTGTTGGGGAGATTTTTTAATTTATTGTAGGGCTTGTCCCGCAGAAAACGGGTGTGAAACTCGAATGATTGAAGTTTGACACAAGAGCTTCCGAGCGATTTAAGCCTGAAAGCCTGTGTCTCTTTGCTTTGTATCGAAGTCTCCAACGGCTGTACGATCCTGAAAAAGGGGGATGTGCGATCGCTTCTTCTCCCTTGTTCAGGATTATTATACATAAATATACTTAGTGTATTAATCCAATTGGATTAAACTTTTCGGAGATATTACTGATGCGCTGGCTGATAAAAACTGATATTATTTTTGTGTATTGGACGAAATTATACTGAATTATTAGAGTATAAAAAACTACGTCTTTTTGTCGGCAGGTATGGAAATTGGTTACAGGCAACACTTTCACCGGAAGAAAATAAATGTCTAACGGTGCCATTTCCTACTCGTTATTAAACACTCAGTGTAAAGTTTCATTACAAAACGCATAAAAAATCCGGCGCACTTCTGATAGATACATAGCGGCGGAAAGTTAAGCGAGTTTAAAGATTTTCTAACCTTTTGCTAATTAAGTTGAATTCGCGTGTCGTTACGCGGGTTTGCGGCAATTGCTTGACTGTGTCGGCTGATTTTTTCCATAGAAATTTATCAATCAAGGTGCATCATGTCTAATATATCGATCGGCAATCTGAACGACAACTATTTCTCCATCAACTTCGCCGGTAAAACTGACCCCACAGACACCTATCGTTTTAATCGACTCAATACAGGCAGCTTTCGAGTTACGGCTGAAGGATTTAGTTCCATTGTCGGGATGCAGCTTCTCGACAGTCAGGGAAAAGTCGTCAAAGACATCGAAACCAACGGCACAAATTCGGGAACTTTTAGCATCGATAATTTGGGCGCAACTAATTATGCACTCAAAATTTCTGCACCCTCCCGCGATACAAATTATCAAGTTAGTTTAACCCCAGACGGCAAAGTCGATCCGCTGACAGGTTTAGGGGTTGACTCAGGCTTTTTCGCTACAGACTCAACGGGACAAGTTGGCTTTGACTGGCTGCACGACGGCGGCAATTATAAAGGTGAAGTTGCCATTTTTAGCGTGCTGGGAATGGAGAAATTTACCCCTGGTTCTCAGGAATTTATCAAAGAAGCAGCAAGACGATCTCTGACTAATTCTACCTTTGGTCACGTAGTAATTTCTGACCCCACTGAAGGTGCAAATTCCCTATTTAACGGCAGTTTAGGAGAGGAAAATTATAACGAAGGGCAGTACAGCGGCGCGAAAAAATTCCCAATGAAACCTGGAGAGGCTTTTGCGGTGATGCTGGTGCCAAATGGTACGGTGCAAGATGTGTTTAAGAATCCCGGTGCAGGCGGTGACAAACGCCCGCTGCTATCATTATCTAGCACTAATCCAGATGATGCTTGGTTGTACGGTCAAGTAGCAGGTGTCACTGGCAACGGCAAGGCATTTGCAATGGAAGATCAGCGCGTAGATCAGGGATCAGATAAAGATTACAACGATTTGGTTTTCAATTTAACAGGTGCGACGGGCAAAGCAGTGTCGATCGACAAAGTGATCGATCCAAGTAAGGATTGGACTAAACTTGATGGCGGCAAGAAATTGATCGATTATGTCAAATCAAACCAGCCGGTGGTGGAACCGCCTGTGGCTGTCGCGCCTCCTGTGGAAACGCCGCCTGTGGAGACAAAACCACCTGTTGCTGTCGCGCCACCCGTAACAACGCCACCGATTGAGACAAAACCGCCGGTTGCTGTCGCGCCTCCTGTGGAAACGCCGCCTGTAGAGACAAAGCCGCCGGTTGCTGTCGCGCCTCCTGTGGAAACGCCACCGATTGAGACAAAAACGCCTGTGGCTGTCGCGCCTCCTGTGGAAACGCCGCCTGTGGAGACAAAGCCGCCGGTTGCTGTCGCGCCTCCTGTGGAAACGCCACCTGTGGAGACAAAGCCGCCGGTTGCTGTCGCGCCTCCTGTGGAAACGCCGCCTGTGGAGACAAAGCCGCCTGTGGAGACAAAGCCGCCGGTTGCTGTCGCGCCACCGATTGAGACAACGCCACCTGTGGTAACGCTGCCTGTGGCAACGCCGCCGGTTGCGACAACGCCACCTGTAGCAACGCTGCCGATCGCCCCTCCAACACCACCCGTGCAACCGCCTACGATCGCCCCGGAACCGCCTCTAGTTGGACTTGAGCCGATCGACGATCTGTCGCCGCCGATCGACCCCGAACCGCCGATTGAAACCGTATTACCGATTAGTTCGCCGCCAGAAAATCGCGCCTTTATTGGCATCATCGATACTGGGTTTGCGACGAACAATCCCGATTTGGATTACTCTAAAGTGACATTGGGGCGCGATCGCATTGACAAAGACAGCAATCCTTTGTTTACTGCCGGCAGTGGTAACGAACACGGCACATTTAGCTGGGGTTTAGTTAGTGCAATTGGTGGCAACGATAAAGGTATTGATGGCTACAACGATAAAGCGAATGTTTATCTAAGTCGGGCAATTGGTTCTGGGGAATGGGATTTAGCTTTAACTGATTTTGTGGGTGAGGCGAAAGCACAAAAGAAGAAGAATGCGATCGCACTTCTTCCCCTCGATTTAACTCAGAAAAATGCTGACGGAAGCATTACCACTCGTTATGAATTTACACCCAGAGAACGTGCTGCATTAGAGAATGCCCGTCAGAATGGAGTGCTGTTAGTTGTTGCGGCTGGTAATGACGGCGGCGTGATGTCTGTTTTGGGTCAATCTTCCCAGGAGTTTGAGAATATTCTCACGGTTGGTTCGTCTGATGGATTTGGGCGATCGGATTATTCCAGCTACGGCTATGGTTTGGATATTTTAGTGCCCGGAGGTGCGATCGACAATCCGACTTTATCGACTGTTGGTGATGATTTAGGCACGATGGCGGGGACTTCTGTTGCCGCGGCAAAGGCTGCGGGGATGGCGTCTAAAGTTTGGGAGAGTAATCCCGATTTGAATCCTGCCCAAGTGATTGATATTTTGACTGGAAGTGCGATCGATTTGAAGGAACCTGGATGGGATAAGGAAACGGGTTTTGGGGTGGTGAATTTGAATAAAGCTGTGCAATTGGCGAAGGAAACAGCGCCGCAAGCTTATATTCCGACACCTTTCTCGAATCCGACAACTTGGGGCAAAGAAGGGTTGGTGACGCCATTAGAAAGGGCGACGGAAGTTTTTGAGCATAATGGCAAATACTATGACTGGGAACAACATACGGTTCAAGATGGTGAAAATCTATCAGTAATCGCCCAATCCAGAACGGGTGATATGAATGATTGGTCACTTATTGCCAATAATCCTGATAATCAATTTGCTTCTGGCGATCCGAATTTGATTTATCCAGGGGAGATATATTGGGTTCCCAAAAAGGTATCTGCACCTGTCACCCCAGATCCCAACCAAGGAGGAGGAAGGCCTACAGAACCACCTGTAACATCTAATCCCGATCCCAACCAAGGAGGAGGGGCAACGCCTGTACAACCGCCAGTTAACAGCGGCTACGAGTGGGAACTTTACACAGTTAAGGAGGGAGAAAATCTTTCGACAATCGCCCAATCAAGGACAGGAAATGCCTCTGATTACCAACTGATCGTCAATTATTCAGGTAACAATATTTCCAATCCTGACTTGATTTATCCAGGCGAGCAAATTTGGGTTCCTAAAGGAGGATATGCACCTGTCAATACAGATCCAAACCAAGGTGGGGGAACAACTATAGATGCGCCTGTAACATCTAATCCCGATCCCAATCAAGGGGGAGGAACGACTGTACCATCGACAATTAGCTCAGTTGCCCAACAGAATAACTTGGGAAATGCGACTTCTGATGTGATCCAGTATTCTGGTGATGTCAGCTATCAGCTATTTGAGAAGGGATCGGTTGTTAGCAGCCAGTATGGAACTTTTCCGCTTTACGGAGGGATTCGTCAGGAATTCTTGAAAACAGGTGGATTAAATGGCAGGTTGGGTGCTCCAACGAGTGAGGAAAAGGGATTGGGAGATGGAACAATCATCCAATACTTTGAGCACGGTAACATTTACTGGAATGGCACTAAGGCGATCGCATATGACGCTGAATCTAAGCAGACACCAACAGTTCAAAAACCTAGTAACACTCCTATCCAGTCTTCAGGATCTGGGGGCAACTCACCTATTCTCACCGCACAAGAATTAGCGAATTCATGGCAAAGTTTGTCTGAGTACAGCTCAAATAACCCATTCCCCGATAAAGGGCAAAATTGTACCTGGTACGCTCACGGGCGTATGCTCCAGTTAGGCTATAGTAAGGCTGCTTTAGACACTATGTGGGGTAATGCAGGTACATGGGATAACACTGCTGGAAATGGTGCAACGGTATCAAATACGCCTCAAGCTCCTTCTATTGCTGTGTGGGAGCCTGGGGTAGGTGGTGCAGGATCTGTAGGTCATGTGGCTGTAGTTGAGCGAGTTAATCCAGACGGTTCAATTGTGATTTCTGAATCGAACTGGGACAATACTCAGTACAACATTCGTACTATTTCTCGGAATGATTCGCACTGGCCAAGTGAATTCGTCATAGTTCCTTCCAATAGTGGAGTAAGTAATAATGGCAACAGCATCGGTGGCAACTCTGGGAGTAATAATCCAGAAAATGGGTACTCACCTATTCCGGGTGTTATACCTCCTCCTAAAGTATCGATCTCTTCAGTCAGTAATTTTGAAAATGGTTCTAGCGTAGTCCTAGAAGGAAAATCAATTGTTGTTTCAGGTAACTCCAACACTCAAGACATGGAGTTTTATATAGGGAACAATAAAATTGGAGGTAGCGTAGATTATCTCACTGATGGAGCCTTTACCGCCAAGTTAAACATTCCGAGTGATCCGAGTGATAATATATTCTTGGGTAACTATCAGATCAAAATCATTGCTAAAAATGAACTTGGAATTAATAATACCTTTTCCAGCAATTCCTCTATTAGCGTTGTTAGCGATAAAGTGACAAAGCCAATAGGTGTTACTAATGGTTTATTTGGTCAATTTCGAGAGGAGCGTTGGGGAACTATTGAGCGTTTTGGTGGAGGATACATTGAAAATAAACCTACATGGTTAGTTATTCATGGAATGAATAGCAGTCCCAGTGGTGTTACGGAATTAGCAACGGCAATAGATGATTACGATCCTACAGGGGATCAAGTTCTTACACTCGATTGGAAGACCGCAGCCTCTAGCGGTTTAATTCCTCTTCCGGGTATTGGTGCTTCTTGGATTGAAGCAGCAGGAATCTTTGCGGCTGAAACATTAAAAAGCTGGGGAATTTCTACCTCTAACATTAATATTTCTGGTCATAGTTTGGGTGCTTATGTGTCCGCTGAAATTGCTGAACGAATTCCAGGGGGAGTGAACCGACTTATTGCTTTAGAACCCGCTAAGGAGTTGCCATGGGGCTATGATTCTGAATCAGTTGATTTCAGTAAAAATAGTCTATTTTCTTGGGGATTCTACGGTAGCTCTTTGGGATCATCTCCTAAAACTGTAACTGCTGACGAATCTTTTTCAATGGGTTTTGGCTTTTTGAATAATAATCCTGATGCCAATCACGGTAATGTTAAAACCCTGTTTTCCTCTCTGGTTGAAGAGAGTCGTACAACAAATCCGATTAGCTCTTTCTTTAAGCTAGACAACATGAATAAGAGCGTTGCCAGACCTTGGAGGTTGGATGAATTTAATCACATGGGGGGAAATACCGCTGGTGATCGGCAATACGAAGGACGCATAGAAGGTAAATGGGAAAATAATATTTTAGTACCACGAGAATTTACCTACCTAGATGATCTGTCTGGGAAGCTTGTTCCACTAACAGCGTAGTTTTAAATCAAAGAGCGATCGCCCATCATTCATCAACAAGAGCGATCGCCCTTCCTGCATTTGCGTTAATCAGCATTCATCTGCGGTTAAAAAAGAGTGATCGGCCTTTATCGGCTAGATTCAGAAGGGATCTCGCCCATCATTCATCAAAAGAGCGAGATCCCTTCTTACGTCTGCGTTAATCACCATCCATCTGCGGTAAAAAAGAGCGATCGCCCTTTCTCAGCCAGATGCAGAAGGGTGATCGCTCATCATTCATCAAAAGATCGCTCGCCCTTCCTGCATCCGCGTTAATCTGCGCCAATCTGCGGTTAAAAAAGATCGCTCGCCCTTTCTCGCCCATATTCAAAAAAGCGATCGCTATTTGGAATGAATTCGCGATCGCTTTTTTGCAGTTCATTAAAAGAGCGATTGCTTCAACTTGTAGGATGGAATAACAGCTTGCATCTGGCAATTTCCATGACCAACCCCATCCAGCAAGAAGCCCGCCAAATTCTCGACAGTCTCGCCTTTACCCCCTGCGATCGGTGCTATCCCCTCAGCCACGACTTGGACACAATTCCTGCTAGAGTTAGTTTGTACGCCTTTCGACATCGCATTCAAGGATTGCTCTACATCGGCAAAGCCAAGAACCGGAGCGATCGACTGCGAGGTGGTCAAAGCCTTCCTCTGGGGCTGGCTCAATCGCTACGATCCAGATGATGTAAGGATCGCCTTTGTTACCCTCAACCAATGGCAAAAACCAGGGTTATTCTATGAAATAGAAACCCTCATCCTTCAAGCTACAAATTCTCCCTACAACGTTAAAATCCCCAGAGAACAATGACTCAGACCCTCAAGATCCAACACTTACCACCAGAAGCTATTTATTCGCTGATGAGTTATTTACCTGACTATGTGAAAGTCGCTTTGATGGAAAAAGCTACGCAGCTAGAATGCTCTTTAGAAGCTGCGATCGAAATGGCGATCGCTAGTTTTCTAGACTCAGAAGCTTTCAGCTTTGAAGATTGCCTATTATCGCAACGTCTTAAGGAATCAGAATTGGTAAAATTTCCCCAAAAGAAATAGGGTGCGATCGCCCGTTTTACAATCAAAAGAGCGAGATCCATTCTTACCTCCGCGTTAATCTGCGTCCATCTGCGGTTAAAAAAGAGCGAGATCCATTTTTCACCCATATCCAGAGTAGATAGTGTGCAAAAAAACTCGCAATTATTAATAACACCATATTCAGCCCAAAACTATGAAAAAAATCATCATTGGCATCATGGGACCCGGCGAAAGTGCCACATCAACCGACTTAGAAAACGCCTATCAACTCGGACAACTCATCGCCGAAGCAGGATGGATATTGCTAACTGGCGGTAGAAATGTCGGCGTCATGGATGCCGCAAACAAAGGAGCAAAATCAGCTAACGGTTTCACAGTTGGCATCCTTCCGGGAAATGACACTCGCGGCATTTCTGAAGCTGTAGATATTGCCATTGTCACCGATATGGGAAACGCCAGAAATAATATTAACGTTCTTTCTTCAGATGTAATAATTGCCTGTGGTATGGGCACGGGCACTGCTTCGGAAATCGCACTCGCCCTCAAAGCTAACAAACAAGTTATCTTGTTAAATGACAGCGCCGAAAGTCAACTTTTTTTTAAAGGTTTAGCACAATTTAACATCTTTGTGGTAAACAATGCTGTAGAGGCTATGAATCAAGCTCGCGAAATCCTAGCAAATCCAAGATGAAATCCAAAATGAGACTAAGCAAATTCAACTTTTGTGCGATCGGCATTTTTCTGACTTTGGGGATTTTCGTCACTACCAAAGCAGACGGAAGAATTGCACAGTTCAGTTTCAGCAACAAATCTACTCAAAAATTAGCACAGACCCTCCCTCCTCCTCCCCCTGTAGCACAGCCTGTTACCGAACAAGAAGCGCCACCTATTCGCAGCGAATCCGTACCCGATCAAATCGCTTTAGCAACCCATTTGCAGACAATCAAAACTAGAATGTACGGTGCTTACTGGTGTCCTCACTGTCACACCCAACAAGAACTTTTCGGCAAAGAAGCATTTACCGCAATTACTTACATTGAGTGCGATCCCAGAGGCAAAGATGCTCAACCCGATTTGTGCAAAGCTGCCAATATTAAAGCTTATCCCACCTGGGAAATTCGGGGGAAATATTACACGGGCAGGCAATCTTTGGAAAAACTTGCTATTTTATCTGGTTATAAAGGCAGCAGCAATTTTCTGTCACCAGTTCCCTCTCCTTAAAAAAATCTAACTGACAAGGCCAACATTCTTAGCGACTGTACCGAAACTCACCTAAATCAAATGATTTCGGATTTTAGTCGTTTTACCTGGCAAATCGACCTATGAAGCTCAACAAGAAACTCATCTGTAACTGGTAATTAAGATAAGTTATTCAGGATAAAAGCTTCCCGATTGAGCTGTTACAGTAATTCTAAATAGAGCGAGCGCATGATAATTCTGCGAGCACGTCTCTCATAATTATCATGCGCTCGCTAACTATTCATATCAAACAGCATCACAAAACGTGGCGCTCGATTTATTGCAAATTTTAATTATTTAGCATAAAATTTAGGAGGGGTAAAATCAACCATGAAATATCAACCTTTTTCTCCTACTAAACCAAAAAATATTGAGTGAGTTGCGAGCGCGATAAAATACTCGAAAACTCGATTTGTAAGTACCTCAATCATCTTTAATAGCACAAGATAATAGGAGTATAGGACTTTTAACATGAAACAGAATTTACTTACCCTAGCTTTAACAGCGATCGCCCTCCTAGGCCTCCCCAGTTGCAGTACGACGACCAGCAGTGCCACCACTACAAAAGCGCCCACGACTGCCGCAACGCAAATCCAAAGCTCGATTAAAGTTGGGGTGTCAAGCAGCACGTTGGGTCTTATGAAGGTGCTGCAAACGAACTACGAAGCTACCGCAAAAAACGTTAAAATTACCAACCTAGAACCAGGGCAGTCCGAAAATATAATTGATGGGGTTAAACAGACAGTAGTCGATGTAGGTCCAATATCGAGAACATTAAAGCCAGAAGAAAATGATGGCACTTTAGAGTCTCGCGATGTTGCCCACGATGCCCTTTTAGTGGCCACTCATTCCAGCGTCACAGGGGTGAAAAACCTCACTACTGAAGACATCAAAGGCATTTATAGCGGCACTATCACCACTTGGAAGCAACTCGGAGGAACCGATGCTAAAATTGTGCTGCTCGATCGCCCAGAAGATGAATCTGCCAAGCGGCTCTTGCGGAAATATTACCTAGGAGCAGATTTAAAAAATTCATTAGAAGCAGTAGTATTTCGGAAAGAAGGGGAATTGATCGAGGCAATTCAAAGCACTCCTTACAGCATCGGTACCTTTTCCCTGGCTCACGCCATTTCCAATAAACTATCTGTCAACCGCCTCAGCCTCAACGGGGTTGAACCAACACCAGAAAATGTCAAAGCGGGCAAGTATCCGATGGTTCGGACAATTTCTCTTCTTTGGCACAAAAAACCTTCAGAGGCTACCCAATCGCTACTTCAATACATCTCTAGTTCGCCAGGAATCAAGGCGATGGAGCAGTCTGGCTTTATTTCCGTGACCCAATCCGCCAAGAATTAAGAGCTGTGGCCATCCAATCCAGATACGCGCGGTTACCCGTTTCCGTCAAGTTGTTATCGCCTCTGTTGTTAGCATTTTTGAGTCTATGGACTGTCGGAACCTTGGGTTTTGGTTATTTTGCTAGAAACAGCTTAGAACAAAGGGCGCGAAAGGAGATCGTGGATCTGGCTAGTATGCTGAGGGAATCTCTAAAGCAAAGGCAAGAATCACTCCGTTTGAAAGCCCGTTCGGTGAGTGAAGATAATGATGTCATCAGAGCAGTAATACCAATCCAAGCTGGTTATAAACTGGATTTTATCAGAATAGTTGACGCTGATGGTCAAGTATTAGTGTCTTCACAGTTGGGAGCAATAAGACAGGCGAGATTGCAGGATACCTCTGTGAACCGTGCCGCCCGAACCGGACTAGATTTATCGGGAATTCTCCTGGCAGAAAACAGGGCTCCGGCTTCCATGATTGGGTTAATATCAATCAAATCATCTCAAAAGATCCTAGCTGGTTTGGTTGCGGGATTAGCTATTGACGACACAGCGCTCCAGTCGATTCGCGGCGACACATCCATACATTTGGTGGCTTTTGAGGGCGACAGGGTGACGGCTGCTACTTTGCCACTTCAGCGCGATCGACCTTGGCAATTTCCCCACCCAGACGGGTTGCCCACTAAGATCAGGATTACAGGTGAAGAATACCTGACCGCAACAATCGAATTACAAAGTTTTGATGGGGCAACTCTCAAAATTGCTGTACTGCATTCTGCCAAGGAAATTGAGCAAGCAGAACAGCATTTATGGTTTGTGGTGGGTGGCTTTGGTCTATTAGGAAGTGTCCTGATCGCAGTCGTTACGATCGGAGGTTTCCGTCTGACCCAAGCTCTAAGCCATCGCATTCAAAGACTGACTAAGGCAACCCAGGAATTAGCCAGAGTCAATTTAGCCATTCCTATTCCGGTTGATAGTCAGGATGAAGTGGGGCTTTTAGCTGAGGGATTTAAGAGTATGGCAGAGCAACTTATGGCTCGCGATCGGCAACTGAACCAACAGGTGCAACAACTAGAGACTACCCTTGAAGAACTGCACCGCACCCAGAGTCAGATGGTGCATCACGAAAAAATGTCGGCACTGGGGCAAATGGTGGCAGGGATAGCGCACGAAATCAACAACCCGGTCAGCTTTATCTACGGCAACCTGTCTCATCTCAACGATCACATCCATGACTTACTGCGATTACTAGATGCCTATCAACAGCACTATCCCAACGCGTCCCCATAACTTCAAGATGACCTAGACGATGTGGATCTAAACTTCCTACAAGAGGATCTCACTAAGATTCTTAAGTCGATGAAAATGGGCACCAGTCGCATTCGGTACATTGTGGTTTCGTTACGTAGCTTTTCTCGTCTGGATCACTCGGAATTCAAGGCTGTCGATATCCATGAAGGCATTGATAACACCTTGATGATTTTAGAACATCGCCTTCAAGCCAAGCCAGAACGCCCAACCATTGAAGTAGTAAGACAATATGGCGAGTTACCGTTGGTAGAATGCTATGCAGGTCAACTTAATCAGGTGTTTATGAACTTGCTATCAAATGCGATCGATGCTTTGGAAGAGAGCAATGAAGGACGTAGTTTTCAGGATATTGCTGACCAACCGAATCGGATTTCGATTAAGACTACCAAAACAAAAAAACAGTGGGTGCAGATTGCGATCACCGATAACGGTACGGGCATTCCAGAGAAAGCGCGATCGCGCCTATTCGATCCCTTCTTCACTACTAAACCCGTAGGCAAGGGGACAGGATTAGGCTTATCCATTAGTTATCAGGTGGTGAAGGAAAAGCACGGAGGAAAACTGTGGTGTGATTCTACCCGGGGCAAAGGCACGAAGTTTGTGATTGAGATTCCCATAGAGCGGACTCAGCTAATAAATACTTGAGAATCGGTTTTCAGTTTTTCGACTCCTTGTCAACCGTCTACCGTCAATTGTCAACTGTTTTCTCACTAAAATACTCTTCAACAATTTTCAAAATCCGCGACGCTGCCAAACCGTCACCAAAGGGATTAATTGCCATTGCCATTGCGTTGTATGCTTCGGAATTGCTCAGCAATTCTGCCGCTGCTGTGAAAATTGTATCAGAATTCGTACCTACAAGTTTAGCTGTTCCTGCGGAAATTGCTTCTGGTCTTTCTGTGGTTTCTCGCAATACTAAAACTGGCTTTCCCAAACTAGGTGCTTCTTCTTGCAAGCCGCCGGAATCTGTTAAAATTAAATGACATCTTTGAATTGCTCCTACTAATTCTGCGTAATCTAAAGGTTCAGTTAAAAATACTCTTGGATGGTCGCCCAAAAGAGCTTGCAAAGGTTCTCTAACTGTGGGATTTCGGTGCAGGGGTAGCAGTAAAGCTGTGTCGGGAAATTTATCTAAGATTTGGAGAAAGGCGTGAGCAATTCCTTGTAAGGGTTCGCCCCAATTTTCGCGGCGGTGAACTGTTGCTAAGATAATTCGATATTTGCTCCAATCTAAATTGGGAATGTTGCATTCTGGTTCGCGTTTGGCGACAGAAAGCAAAGCATCGATTACTGTGTTGCCTGTACGGTAAATTTCTCCCAAAACGCCCGATCGCCCTAAATTCTCTTGGGCCAGCTCTGTCGGGGCAAAATGCAGCCGTGTGAGCTGAGATATCAACCGTCTGTTAGCCTCTTCGGGGTAAGGATTGAATACGTCATCTGTTCGCAATCCGGCTTCTACGTGACCTACGGGTATTTTCTGGTAAAATGCAGCCAAAGTAGCGGCAAATGCAGTCGTTGTATCGCCCTGAACTAAGACGATTTCGGGCTGCAATTCTTTAAACAAGGCTTCCAAACCCTGCAAACTCCGGGATGTAATATCTGTCAAGGTTTGCTGGTGCTGCATAATTGCTAAATCCCGATCGGCTTTTAGATCGAACATTCGCATCACTTGCTCGACCATTTCTCGGTGCTGGCCGGTTAAAATTACTTGGATGTCAAAGGTGGGCGAACTTTTGAACTGTTGAATTACTGGGGCTAGTTTAATCGCTTCCGGGCGAGTTCCTAAAACGATGCAAACGCGGTGAGTGGCTTCGGGCATGGTAAAATATAGTTAAGTTTATTGATAAGCAAACCGCAGATTAAGGCAGATTAACACAGATTAAGGCAGATAATTTCAATATCTGCCAGCTATTGGCAATCCGGAGCGGGAATTGCTCGCCCGCCTACCTTACTTAATTGAGCAACGCTATACCAACTTAGTTAATATTAAAACTAGCTCGTACCTTTAGAATTTTTAATCTTTGATTTGTCATGCCCTATCGCTACATTCTATTTTACAAACCCTACGATGTTTTAACTCAGTTCACTGACAATTCGAGCGAGACTAAACGCAGCACTCTCAAAGACTATATTCCGATTCCTGACATTTATGCGGTGGGAAGGCTCGATCGCGATAGTGAAGGTTTGTTACTGTTAACGGATGATGGACAAATGCAACACCGCCTCAGTGACCCGAAATTCGCTCATCTCCGCACTTACTGGGTGCAAGTTGAACGAATTCCTGATGCAAGTGCGATCGCCGCTTTGCAGACAGGTGTCACAATTCAAGATTATCGGACTCGATCGGCAAAAGTGCAATTATTGTTAGAAGAACCCGCTTTGCCGCCCCGGGAACCGCCGATTAGATTTCGCAAAAACGTGCCGACAGCATGGTTGGAAATGACTCTCACAGAAGGCCGCAACCGCCAAGTGCGCCGGATGACCGCAGCAGTAGGGTTTCCGACACTGCGGCTAGTCAGGTGTGCGATCGGGCATTTGCGTCTGGAAGGCCTAAAACCCGGCGAATGGCGCGAACTAACTCAAGCTGATTTTAGATTTTAGATTGGGGAATTACAGTCAACAGTTAAGCGTCAACAATCAATAATCAACTACTTTCGAGGGGGCAAAATAAAACTCTCGTTTCCATCCTGATCTTTTTGCACCTGAGCTCCCAACTTGACAAGAGCTTGCTTCGCCCTTTGACGCACCACCTTATCAGTTGTTTGAGCATAAACCGTACTCCAAGCAGTAAACCGCACCGGCACGCTATCGGGATCTCGGCGCAAGTACTCAGCAGTTGCTCGAAACATCTGCGCAAATTTCTTCCCTTCCGGCGTTTTTTCCACCCAATCAGCGGCCATTTCGTGAGAGTTAATTGACTCTGGAATATCCCCCAACAGCAGCAACTCATCAAGACCTTTAGTTCGCCACACTATCCACGATTGGGAATGAAGTTGCGGCGAAACGGCAAGGGCCCTAGTACCACGCTCTATAAAGTTAACAGCGGTTTCAGGCTTTCCTTGATAAAAAGAAATAGCTGTGGAAAGAAACAGGTAGATGTCAACCCACCGCGGGTCGCGCTGCGTAACTATGTCAAAATAATCTTGGCTCAGATCGTAGCCGGTCACATCTCGGGCTTCGTCGTCGCCAAAATACTGCAAAAATTTTAGAAATGTCCAATCTGCAATTAAATTGTCAAATCCAAAACTAGGGATAGTTTTGACCATTTTTAGCCGCAGGGCTTCTTGCTGCGCTTCTTGCTGTGCGGCTTGCTTGAAACTGGCAGCAGACATTGCAGAGAGCGGCTTTTGCCCCTGAACACGAACTGGGGACATTCCGCCCAACTCCCCGCTCGACTGCATGGCGACGACCCCCGCCAGCGCTGCTAGACCGATAGCTCCATTAACGATCAGGCTCAACCACTTACGTGAAAATTGTTCGATTTTAGCTTCCACGGCACTTTATAAATCCAAGTTTTAAATTAAGTTTATTGAAAGAGAGTAATAATTGGTTGGCGATCGACTATGAATCTCGTTAAACTGTCCAAAGGGATAGTGGAGCCTCCACACAATAGTTTAAGTAGTAGTGTGAGATTTTTTAGCAATATAAAATCTCAAATCAAAAATCTAAAATCGAATTGAGCCAAATTCAATGAATCAAGCCCGCAGACGCTTTTCTAAATTACAGGCAGCCCTGTTCAGTGGGGCGATGGCAACAACCGCTTCGATATCTTTACTCGTTCCTGGCCTGAGTCAATCAGTCCGCGCCGAGCTTCAAGATAGCCCCAAAGCTGTCTTAGACGAAGCTTGGCAAATTGTGAACCGAGACTATGTTGATGGCAGCTTTAACAAGACTGACTGGCAATTGACCCGCCAAGAACTGTTGAGCAAAAACTATACCTCTCGCGAAGCAGCCTATACCGCTCTCCGTAAAGCTCTAGAGAAATTAAACGACCAGTACACGCGCTTCATGGACCCGAAGCAGTACGAAGCGCTGACGAATCAAACCTCTGGGGAACTGACAGGGGTGGGGATGAGGCTCGAAGAAGACGAGAAAACGAAAGTGATTACTGTAGTCGAGCCGATGGAAAATTCCCCCGCCCTGAAGGCCGGGATTCTAGCGGGCGATAGGATTTTGGTGATAGACGGCAAAACTACCAAAGGCATGACTGTCTCGGATGCGGCTCAGATAATTCGAGGCGACGAAGGCACAAAAGTCACGCTGCGGATTGCTCGTGAGGGCAAAAGCGAATTTGATGTAACTCTGACTAGGGCGAGAATTGAGGTAGCAGCGGTTCGCTACAGCCTCAAGAAAGAAGGCGGTCAGAATGTGGGTTACATCCGTTTGCAAGAGTTTAGCTCCCATGCCGGGGAACAAATGCAGGCGGCGATTAAAAAGCTCTCGGATCAGAAAGCTGATGCTTTTGTTTTAGATTTGCGGGGGAATCCCGGCGGGTTGCTGCGAGTGAGCATTGATATCGCTCGGATGTGGATGGATACAGGGGCGATCGTCCGTACAGTCGATCGCACGGGAGATTCTCAGGAAATGCGAGCAAACCGCACTGCAATCACTGACAAGCCTTTGGTGGTGCTTGTGGATGATAACTCGGCCAGCGCTAGCGAGATTTTGGCCGGTGCTCTGAAGGATAACAAGCGCGCAACTGTGATGGGCGGCCAAACTTTTGGCAAAGCTTTGGTGCAGTCGGTACATTCTTTGGCTGACGGTTCGGGATTGGCAGTGACGATCGCTCACTACTATACTCCCAACGGTACGGATATCAGCCACAAGGGAGTTACTCCCGATGTCAAAGTTGAAGTAACCGACGAACAAAAGCTGAAATTAGCTAACAAACCGATGTTGGTTGCGACTAAGGACGATCCTTGCTACGCGCAGGCGATCGCACTTTTGAAAACTACCGCTTCCTCGGCCCGTCCCGTTGCCACTAATGAGGTTGTCGTTCCTCAGAAGTAGTTGAAACCGTCAGTCCTTAACAATTAGCTTTAAGATAAAACCCGCTCCGGCGGGTTTTGTTTTTGTAGTTTTATTTAGCCTCAGATTGCTAGAAAATGGTTTGTAATAACAGCCAACTATTTAATCCTACTATAATACTAGCCACTAACCAAGCTAAGCCTTTCAGCCAAAATGGATTCACAAAATCTCCCATTAAGTTGCGGTTTGAGGTAAACATTACCAAGGGAATTACTGCAAAGGGTAATTGCAAACTGAGAATCACTTGACTGAAAATCAGTAAATTAGTTGTACTACCTTCCCCAAACAAGATAATTACGATCAAAGCCGGCACAATTGCAATCAGTCGAGTTAGCAAGCGCCGCAACCAAGGTCGCAGTCGAAAATTTAGAAACCCTTCCATCACAATCTGTCCTGCTAAAGTTGCGGTCAAGGTTGAGTTCTGCCCCGAAGCCAATAAAGCAAAGGCAAAAATTGCACTGGCAGAACCCACGCCCAGTACCGGAGAAAGCAGTTTGTAAGCATCTTGAATTTCTGCTACTGCTTGATAGCCGGAAAAATGAAAGCTGGCAGCAGACAAAATCAGAATAGCTGAATTAATAAACAAAGCTATTGACAGCGCTACGGTAGAATCAATTGTGCCAAATTTAATTGCTTCCCATTTTTTATCAGCAGTTTCTTCCCAAGAGCGAGTTTGCACGATCGATGAATGCAGGTAGAGATTGTGCGGCATCACAGTTG
Source organism: Microcoleus sp. Pol12B4 (assembly GCF_036701385.1). Lineage (NCBI taxonomy): Bacteria > Bacillati > Cyanobacteriota > Cyanophyceae > Oscillatoriales > Microcoleaceae > Microcoleus > Microcoleus sp. Pol12B4. Next base: position 20,938 of record NZ_JAUBQR010000062.1, read on the forward strand.
CCCCCAAAATACCAACCGCAATATAAAGCATTGCCTGATTTTGCAAAATCTCTAGGCTGGGAACATAACCGAGTAAAACTTCTGCGGCATCTGGTTTGGCAAAAATTATTTCTGCGATAAAGCAACCGCCAATAATTGCAATAATTGTAATCACCAAAGCTTCGATATAACGAAAGCCTTTTCCTTGTATAAATAACACCATTATCACATCTAGTGCAGTGATGCACACTCCCCAAACTAAGGGAATGCCAAACAGCAATTGCAGTCCGATCGCACTACCAACAAGTTCAGCTAAATCGCAAGCAGAAATAGCAATTTCACAAAGTATCCACAGAAAAAAACTGACTCGCGGACTGAAATAATCTCGACAAGCTTGTGCCAAATCTCGTCCCGTTGCCACTCCTAAACGCACGCAGAGTGATTGCAGCAAAATTGCCATCAAATTAGATAGCAAAATCACACTTAATAGCTCATAGCCAAACTTTGCTCCCCCTGTTAAGTCAGTCGCCCAGTTTCCGGGATCCATGTAACCCACTGAAACCAAATATCCAGGCCCTGCGTAAGCCAGCATTTTACGCCAGAAACCTTTGCTGTTGGGAACGGGGATGCTGCGGTGGACTTCAGGAAGGCTGGGCCTATTTTCCGAGTCAGTCATTGGTTTTACCGTTCAATATTTTTCATATTTTTTTCATAATATGACAAATTCCGCTAAATTTGATCGGTCGTATAGCTCAAAATCCGCCGGAGTCACCGTATAAATTAAGTTGTGTATATTTTGAGGTTGAACTGAGGTGCGCGCGATCAACTATGATGAGGTCGATCGACAAAAATCACTCTTATCTGCGAATACTCTATTTCAAAACTCTAGTCGCATTGAAAATAGCTGCTAAAGCCACCCCAACATCGGCAAAAACTGCTTCCCACATGGTAGCTAACCCAAAAGCACCCAAAGCAATAAATATGCCTTTGACTAACATGGCAAAAATGATATTTTGCCAAACAATATTGTGAGTTTTTCGGGCAATTTTCATGGCTTCAGCCACCTTTGACGGTGCATCTGACATAATTACAACATCGGCAGTTTCGATCGCCGCATCGGAGCCCAAACCCCCCATCGCTATGCCCACATCAGCTCTAGCCAGCACTGGTGCATCATTAATTCCGTCCCCCACAAAGACAATTTTATCGCCTTTTTTAGATTGACCGATCAGTTTTTCGATCGCCTCGACTTTTCCTTCGGGTAATAACTCGGCTAAATAGGAATATAAACCGAGCTTTTTCGCAACACTATCGGCTACAGCTTGATTATCTCCTGTGAGCATCACGATTCGCTCAACTCCTAATTTCTTGAGGTCGCGAATAGCCTGTACTGCGTCTTCCTTAAGCTCGTCAGCAATCAAAATATACCCAGCGTAGCGGTTGTCTACCGCTAAATGTACGATCGTACCTTCAGCATTGCATACATCGTGAGCAATATTTTCTCGGTGCAGCAAACGGTCATTTCCTGCCAGCAGAATTTGATTATTTAATTTTGCCCGGATGCCATGTCCCGCTATTTCTTCGTAATCTTTCACATCCGATGAATCTATTTTTCCGCCGTAAGCTTCCAGAATAGATTTCGCGACTGGGTGATTGGATTGAGATTCTACTTTAGCCGCTATTGCCATTAACTCTGTTTGGGAAAAGCCATTCAGAGGAACAATTTGGGCTACTTTAAAAACTCCTTTCGTTAGAGTTCCGGTTTTGTCCAAAACAACTGTCTTGACTGCTGTCAGGGTATCTAGAAAAGTCGATCCTTTAACCAAAATACCGCCCTTGGCTGCACCGCCAATTCCCCCAAAGTATCCGAGAGGAATGCTAATCACCAATCCGCAAGGGCAGGAAATAACTAACAAGACTAGGGCGCGGTAAACCCATAAAAAGCGATCGGCATTAGTTGCTTCTGAAATGAACAAAGGCGGAATTAAAGCCACTGCTAGCGATGCAAATACTACAAAAGGCGTGTAGTAGCTGGCAAATTTGGTGATAAATTTCTCTGTTTCAGCTTTTTTGCTTCTGGCATTTTCTACTAATTCCAGAATGCGGGAGATTGAAGATTCGCCGAAGAGTTTGGTAACTTTGACGGTGACAACTCCTGTCTGGTTAATTGTTCCTGCTAAAACTGTTTCTCCAACTTTTACAGTTCGAGGTACTGATTCTCCAGTTAGTGCAGATGTGTCAATCTGAGAGTTGCCGTCTATAATTTCACCGTCTAAGGGAATTTTTTCTCCCGGTTTGACAAGGATGATATCGCCGACGGCTACGGTTTCTGGCGAAACTTTTTTGATGTCGTCATTTGCTTTGAGGTTGGCGCTGTCTGGGCGAATTTCTAAAAGCGATCGAATTGATTGACGCGATCGCCCAACGGCAAATTCTTGAAAAAGTTCTCCGATTTTGAAAAACAACATCACCCCGACTGCTTCAGGGAGTTTGTGAATAGCGACAGCGCCGAGTGTTGCGACAGTCATTAAGAAATTTTCATCGAAAAATCGACCTCGCAGAATATTGCGCCCCGCAATGGTTAAAACATTCCATCCGCTTAAAAGATAGGCTGGGATGAAAACCAGATATTCACCTATAGAATAGGGCGTGTCGTGCAGTTTTTCTTCAAAAATTAAACCGCCAACAAATAGTACAACAACCAATATAACAGGAACCAATTCTTGATTCAGGTTGAAATCTCCGTGGCCGTGGTCGTGGCCCTGGTCGTGGCCCTGGTCGTCATGGTTATGATTCTCATGGCTGTGTTCGTGGTGGTGGTCGTGACTACAGCAGCCGGAATCGCTCGATTTGGCTTTTTGCATGGTTTTTCCTGGGCTTATTCTAACAAATGATAGTATGAATAGATATTCATATTATAGAGTCAAAAATAAAATCTACTAGATTTTGAGTTGAAAATCTAGTAGATTTTATAAAAATATTGTTAAGTTGGTAGGGAACGTTATGAGGGATTAAGAGTAATAACTATTCTCAGTTTCCGATTGAGAGAGAGAATGATTATCCATAGTCGTTAGCGATTAACTAATTAAGCCGCCGGATAAATTCTAAAGGCAAACCATCAGTATCGGCAATAAAAGCTACTTCGTAAACATTTTGCCCGATCGCCTGTTGAGTCGGTTCTAATAAAACTTTCAAAGCTTGAAACTGGTTTGGTTGGTCTTTAGCAGCTTCTTCAAACCGTTTTTTCAGAGACTGCAACCAACTAGGTAAGTCAGTTGTCGCCTCCGTTAAATCGAAAGATAAATGATAATATCCAACATAATGCTCGTCTCCGAAGGCATCCGGTGCGGGTTTTGGTTCTGGGATTTGAATGAGTTCGATGCGTCCGTTGAGACCTTCCATCCAACAGGCTAGAGTGTAACCAGTGGTAAAGCGATCGCTCACAGTAAATCCCAACTGTTCGTAAAAGGCGATCGCCCGGTGAATGTTAGCAGTGCGAATCGAGGCGTGGTGCATTCGATTTTAGATTTTAGATTTTAGATTTTAGATTGGGGAATTGGGAATTGGGAATTGGGAATTGGGAATTGGGAATTGGGAATTGGGAATTGGGAATTGGGCATTAGGCATTAGGAATAGGAACTGACTAATGACTAATAGCTAATGACTAATGACTAATGACTACTGACTAATGACTAATAACTATTCAAACAACCGAAAATAGGGATATCTAATCGGAACTCCCGGCTCTTTTTCCAAATCAAAATTAATCACTTCCCAGCAAGGGTCCTCTTGGGGATCGGGGCTAAAATCCACAGGCAAACCGTACAGCCTCGGCCGCGGCGACTCCGACTGGCCTCGCCAAGGCGTGCTGCGTTCCAAATAAGCGCTGATTAAGTCGCGATAGCGTTGGGCAACGATCACGCGAGTTGCTCGGTAGCCTTGAGTATAGAGTCGATCGAGCGCTTCGTGAATTTCAAACCGAATCCCGTCCGGGTGCGTGTGCTGGCGATACCATTCATTCTCCCAGCGGCGCCAGTGCCGCCCAGACTGAAGGTGAACCAGTTCCCCCGTTTTTGGATCTGCCTCAAATGCCCCGTGACGCGGACACAAATAGGTATCCGTGAGTGTTAAAGCCGGAATTGTTTGGCGACAGTGGGGACACTGAATTTCCGGGCCAAACATCGGGTATTGCAAGGCAACTTCAATCATTTATTTGCGTCCCAGCATATTTTCTCTGCAAAAGTCCCAAATACTTTTATTATATCCCGTATCAACAACCAGCTAATCTGCTAGAAGTATAACGATCACAAATGAGCAATCTCAACAAACCTCTGCCTGAACTTCCTTCCTATTGGCCCTTGCCCGATCTATCCCAAGCGGCTTTTGTCGCTGAAGGCGCTGTTGTGATCGGCAGGGTAGAGGTGGCTGCGGGCGCTAGTATCTGGTACGGGGCGGTGGTGCGGGCGGATATAGAGCGAATTGCGATCGGCTCAAGTACCAATATCCAAGATGGAGCAATTCTGCACGGCGATCCGGGGAAACCGACTGTTTTGGAAGATTTCGTCACAGTCGGACACCGAGCCGTGATTCACTCAGCTTACATTGAACGGGGCTGCCTGATCGGGATTGGGGCGATCGTCCTCGATGGAGTCAGGGTAGGAACAGGCTCTATCGTCGGTGCAGGGGCTGTTGTCACCAAAGACGTTCCCCCTCACACGCTAGTTGCGGGAGTGCCTGCCAAGCGAATGCGGGATGTCTCTGAGGAAGAAGCGGCCGAGTTGGTGGAACACGCTAAGCGTTACGAAAAGTTGGCTCTGGTTCACGCGGGGAAAGGTTCTGATTTGGGATTTGCTGAGGTGAAGGAATAAAGTTTTCAGGATAGTCCAAGACGCCTAAAGACCTTCATAACCGGGTTTTTTGCGGTTTTTGCGGGCTGTAACGAAGTATTTTGAAAAAATCCCGGTTTCCGATCGCCGGTCCGTCCAGGACTATAAGACTCACTCTTAATGAGTTTTGTTGAGGTACAAGACTTACACATTTCAGGGAAAATCTGTCATTCTAAGCGTATCGAACAATCTCATAAATGCTAAACTACAGTAATGAAAATTAAGCAAAAAATTATTAATTTATAATTGCTTACACCGCCAAAAAACTCCTAAGCTTTGAAACATTCCTATATCGATAATCTAAAATCTAAAATCAATTGACATGAATAACGATCGCACATCTACTCCAAACATCCCCCCGCACACCTGGAAACGTCCCATCGGCCTCGGTTGGGAGAATCCCTATACAGTCCGCTACGCAAGCAATCTCGACGATGGCCCCTGGCATGGAATGCCTCTGGGCGGGTTCGGTGCCGGCTGCATCGGGCGATCGTCCCGCGGCGACTTTAACCTCTGGCACATTGACGGCGGCGAGCACATTTTTCGCAGTTTGCCCGCTTGTCAGTTCAGCGTTTTTGAAGAAACTCAAGGGAAGAAACAAGCTTTTGCACTGTCCACTGAACCGCCTACTGATGGCAGTTTATCTAGTTGGAAATGGTATCCCAAAAAAGGAAGAAGAGAAGAGTCAAATTCTGGGAGTTATCATGCTTTGTATCCGCGCAGTTGGTTTGTTTACGAAAATGTATTTCATGCTCAATTAAGCTGCGAGCAATTTTCGCCAATTTTGCCGAACAATTATCAGGAAAGCAGTTACCCAGTTGCCATGTTTGAATGGGTGGCGCACAATCCTACAGATGCGCCGATTACTCTCAGCATCATGCTGACTTGGGAGAATATTGTCGGTTGGTTTACTAATGCCAATAAGTCGCCGAAAGTGATGGTGCGAGATGATGGTAGTCCATTTTATGACTATCAACCTCGGTGGGGAGAAAGTGCCGGGAATTTGAATTTGTTGGTGGAAGATTTTCACCGCATCGGTTGCGTGATGACGCGGTTGACTGCTGAGGACGAACCGCAAGAGGGGGATGGACAATGGGCGATCGCAACTATTACTAATCCGGCGGTAGAAGTATTCTATCAAACTCGCTGGAACCCGGCGGGGAATGGCGACGATATTTGGCGCAACTTCTCTGCTGAAGGTTTCTTGTTGGATGACAGAGACGAGACAGCAGCAGCAGCAGGAGAACAGTTGGCTTGTGCGATCGCAGTTCGCTTTACTCTTCGACCGGGAAAAACCCGCAAAATCCCCTTTATAATAGCTTGGGATTTGCCCGTTACTGAGTTTGCATCGGGAGTTTGGTACTACCGCCGCTATACGGATTTCTTCGGACGCAACGGCAAAAATGCTTGGCCGATTATTCGCACTGCAATGAAGCATTCGGATACTTGGCGCGAAAATATTGAAGCTTGGCAAAAACCGATTTTAGAACGGAAAGATTTGTCAGATAGTTTTAAAATGGCGCTGTTTAACGAGTTATACGCCCTGACAGACGGCGGTACTCTTTGGAGTGCCGCTGACGAACGCGATCCAAAGGGTCAATTTGCGGTTTTGGAGTGCATTGATTACCGCTGGTACGAAAGTTTGGACGTGCGGCTTTACGGTTCTTTTGCTTTGTTGATGCTGTGGCCAGATTTGGAAAAGTCGGTAGTTTTAGCGTTTGCTAGGGCAATTTCTGCCGGAGACGATACGCCGAGAATTATTGGCTGGAATCAAGCTTCGGCTATTAGAAAAGCTGTCGGGGCGACGCCCCACGATTTGGGTGCTCCTAACGAACATCCTTGGGAGAAAACGAATTATACCAGCTATCAAGATTGCAATTTGTGGAAGGATTTACCTTGCGATTTTGTGTTACAGGTTTATCGTGACTTTTTGTTTACTGGCGGCACAGATTGCGAGTTTTTGAAGGAGTGTTGGCCGGCAATTGTTGAGGCTTTGGCTTATCTGAAAACTTTTGATGAGGATGGGGACGGAATTCCTGAGAATTCGGGAGCACCGGATCAGACGTTTGATGACTGGCAAATGCGGGGAATCAGTGCGTACTGCGGGGGTTTGTGGTTGGCGGCGCTGGAGGCTGCGATCGCGATCGGCGAAATCTTGGAAGATGCAGCACCGGAGATAATTCCTAACCCTCAAGCAAAGATAGCATTATATCACAGTTGGCTGCTACAAGCAAGACCGAGCTATCAAGAAAAACTGTGGAACGGTCAATATTACCGTTTGGACAGCGAGAGTAATTCCGAAGTGGTGATGGCAGACCAATTGTGCGGTCAATTTTACGCAAAACTGTTAGGATTGCCGGATATTGTGCCACCGGAATGTGCAGCCAGTGCTCTAGAAACTGTGTACGATTCTTGCTTTTTGAAGTTCAACGATGGCGAGTTCGGTGCGGCGAATGGGGTAATGCTGAACGGTTCGCCGGAAAATCCGAATGCGACTCATCCTTTGGAAGTTTGGACAGGGATTAATTTTGGGTTGGCGGCTTTTTTGGTACAGATGGGGATGGAGGATAAAGCGTTTAAATTGACCGATGCTGTAGTGAAGCAGATTTATGAAAATGGGTTGCAGTTTCGGACGCCCGAAGCGATTACGGCGGGGGGAACTTTTCGGGCGAGTCACTATTTGCGGGCGATGGCAATTTGGGCAATTTACGGGGTGTTGACCAATTTTAAATAAGGGACAAGGTATATAGCAATCCTTGCAAGAGTTGTAAATTTTTTACCCCACCCCAACCCTCCCCGAAGCCGCTGGGAGTCCGTAACAAATTCACAAATGATGTGAGGATTGTTATATTAGCTGGTGAATCCCACTAATATTAAAAATTAAGCATTAAACGCATTTTTAGCAAGGAAAACGGTTAATTTAACTCTTCCTAAAATTGACAGTAAAAATTTTTGCCCTCCGCGGAAGACACTAATATTTCATGCTCAAACTTTAGCTGTGCTAAAATTTTAAAATGAAACAGCCATGCTGGGGCCAGTAGTATCGAACTCGGCTATAAATGAGGGAGACAAAGGGTATGAGGCAATTGTTGATACCAATGCAGTCCGCACCTTACCCGTATATAATTTGGAGCGATCGACAATTTCAAGATAAAATATAAAAATGTCAAATCCCTTACTTTCCCTTAACTACGAACCCGCCCTCGAATCCCTCGGCGGCGACTATTTTGATGAAGTGCCTGCTGCCGATTTTCCGCAGCATATTCTCCGCTTCCGCAATGACCAATTATTGCCAACATTAGGTTTAGATCCCGCACAAGTAACCGACCAACATTTCATCGAAGCGTTTGGCAAATTTCATTGTGTCCGTCCCTTTCTCGCACTCCGTTACCACGGCTATCAATTCAACGAATACAACCCGAATTTAGGCGACGGTAGAGGCTTTTTGTACGGTCAAGTTCGCGGGAAGGACGGCAGACTTTACGACTTCGGCACTAAAGGTTCCGGTCGCACACCCTACTCGCGGCACGCTGATGGTAGACTCACTCTCAAAGGGGGAGTTCGCGAAGTTTTAGCCGCCGAAGCTTTGCACCGGTTGGGAGTTCGGACATCTCGCTGTTTTAGTTTAGTTGAAACGGGCGAGGCTTTGTGGCGGGGCGATGAACCATCTCCGGCGCGATCGTCCGTAATGGTGCGTTTCAGTCATTCTCACATTCGGTTTGGAACTTTTGAAAGATTGCACTATATCCGCCGCCCGGATTTAACTAAAAAACTTTTAGATTTTGTTATTGAATATTACTATCCAGAACTGCATTTAGAAGCAAGTAAAGCTGGGATCTCGCCTGCCGAAAAATATGCGCTATTTTATGCAGATTTAGTCAAACGAGTAGCCGAATTAGTCGCTCAGTGGATGGCAGCAGGATTTTGCCACGCGGTGCTAAATACTGATAATATGTCGATTACTGGAGAAAGTTTCGATTATGGACCTTTCGCTTTTATCCCAACTTACAAGCCGGAATTTACAGCAGCTTATTTTGACCATTACGGTCTGTATTGTTACGGCAATCAACCGTTTATTTGTAAGGGGAATTTAGAGAAGCTCCAGCAACCGCTAGCAGCCGCGATTCCTCAAGCTGATATGGATGCTGCTTTGGCAAAATTTGGCGAGTATTATAATGCAGCTTATCGGCAGTTGATGCTAAATAGATTGGGATTTGAGGATTTGCCAGAGGCGGAGGGAGATGAGTTGCTGAAGGTGACAATTAAAATGCTGGCGGAGTCTCAAGTTGAGTATCACGATTTCTTTTGGGAACTGCGAAGACAGTTCGATCGCACTTGGCGAGATGATGCTAGTCTAATTTTTGCTGAGGCGGAACCCGCGGACTTGATAGCACCTTGGCGGCAGTTTTATTATCACGTTTTGCAAAGTTTGTCTGCGGAGGATATGGATAAAATGGCGGACAAGCTGCTCCGGCACAATCCCGAACAATCCCTGTTGAGACCGACGATTGAGGCTGTTTGGGAAGCCATAGCTATTGAGGATAATTGGGAACCGTTTTATGAGTTGGTTAAACGACTTCAAGACCCGGAAAATTGATTGATACAGCGTTTTCCGCTGTTATGAGGTACAATAGCAACAGTTAGCAAACCAATTTCTTAAATGCTGAGGATTTATTA